>CAIYOW010000001.1 GCA_903927955.1 uncultured Methylococcaceae bacterium
ACCCGTGCCAGCTTGCGTATAGTCATCAGCGAAAGCTGGCGGCGCGATAAGCTTGCCGATTTGGTGACCCAGTTCCGTGCAGGGGCTGCACAGCTAGGCTTGCCCTTGCTGCCTTCTGTGTCACCTATACAGCCGATTAGGGTAGGTGACAACCAGCACGCACTTGCCATGAGCAGCACCTTGTTAAACAAGGGTTTTCTGGTTAGTGCCATACGTCCGCCAACCGTTGCGCCAGGAACGGCGCGTTTACGGGTGACTTTTTCGGCAGCGCATGAGGCGCACCATGTTGACCAATTGCTGGATGCCTTGCAAGGTATCGCCCGATGAAGCTGAATTACCTTGTCTATGGTACAGGCAAGCCTATTGTCTTGGTGCATGGTTGGGCAATGCACAGCGGTATTTGGGGGGATTTTGCCCAGCAATTGGCGCACAGCCACCGTGTTATTTGTGTGGATTTGCCCGGGCATGGGCAAAGTTCCGTATTAGAGCCTTTTGAGTTGGCGGCTATCAGTGCGGCATTGGCGAGTACAGTAGCCAATGAGGCGGCTTGCTGGTTAGGGTGGTCGTTGGGTGCCACTGTAGCACTGGATTTTGCCCACCGCTATCCTGAACGGGTCAGTTCGTTAGTGCTACTGTCGGGTAATCCGTGTTTTTGCCGTTCCCCCGTAGCTTCTTTAACAACTGCTTGGCCTGCAATGAATGACCAAGTATTGCAGCAATTCGCCGAACAGTTGCGCGACAATAGCCAAGCCACTTTATTGCGTTTTTTGGCACTGCAAGTGCTGGGGTCTGACCATTATAAAAGGCTATTGGCGGAACTTAAACAGTCTACGGCAGCCTGTCCGCCCCCTGATAGCGCAACCTTAGCAGGCGGCTTGGCTATATTAAAGCAGGCTGATTTACGGGCGGCACTGGCGGATTTGGTGATACCGGTTATGGCTATTTTGGGCGGGCGTGACACCTTGGTGCCGGTTGCGGTGGGCGAGGCCATGCGGCAAATACAGCCGTTGCTGCAAGTGCAGGTGCTGGACAAGGCCGCCCACGCGCCATTCTTGTCGCACCCACAAGCCGTGTTGGCATTAGTCAGGGATTTTTTGGACAAAACTTAATGGGTGTTATTGACAAGGCTAAAGTGCGGCGTTCTTTTGCCGCCGCCGCCGCCACTTACGATCAGGCGGCACACTTACAGCGGGCAGTAGGCCAGGCATTACTGCAAACTACCGGACTGGCGGCGTTACAAGGCCGGGTGATGGATTTGGGCTGTGGCACAGGTTTCTTAAGCGGCGAACTGCTAGCGGGTGGCTGGTGCAAGGCAAGCGATTTGCTTGCCGTGGATATTGCTTTGTCGATGGTGGCAGCTACGCGCAATAAATTGACCGGGGCATACCAAGCCCATTATCTGTGTGCCGATGCGGAACAGTTGCCTTTTGTGGATGACAGCATCCAGCATATTTTTTCAAATTTGGCGTTGCAATGGTGTCGCCAACTGGCATTTGCGGTTATTGAATTCCGGCGCGTGTTAAGCCCGGGCGGACACATCCATTTCACCACTTTTGGCCCCAAGACCTTGCGCGAGCTTAAGGCGGCTTGGCAGACCGTTGATGATAACCAGCACGTTATCGATTTTTATAGCGGAGCTGACATCCGGGCGATTTTGCAGCAAGCCGGACTGACTGATATTAGTGTGCAATCGCAGCTGCACATTAACTACTACCCAACGGTAAAGGACTTACTGCAAGAATTAAAACATTTGGGCGCCCAGACCGTGTCGGCACGAAGCCCGCACATTACCGGCAAAACGCGTTGGCAAGCATTGCTCTCTGCCTACGGTGCAGATGAACACAGCGGCTTAATTCCTGCCAGTTTTGAAATTATTACGGTACGGGCAAAGGCATGAGCGGCGGTTTTTTTATCACCGGAACCGATACTGGCGTTGGCAAAACCTGTGCAGCTATCGCACTCATGCGCGCCTTACAGCGGCAAAGGAAAACGGTATTGGCGATGAAGCCGGTGGCGGCAGGTTGCCTGATGCAGGAGGGAATACTGAAAAATGACGATGCCCTAGCACTCCAGTTTCACGCCTCATTACCACTACCCTATCCTTTGATTAATCCTTATGCCTATGCGGAGCCGGTATCGCCGCATCTTGCCGGTATCCATGACCCGGTGCAGTTGGCGGTAGTCACCCAGCAGTTTACGTTGCTTAAAAGCCAGTCGGATTATGTGCTGGTAGAGGGGGCGGGGGGCTGGTTGTCGCCCATCAATAACGGGCAAAGCAATGCCGATTTGGCAGCGGCTTTGGCATTGCCAATTATTTTGGTGGTGGGTATACGCTTAGGATGCATCAACCACGCACGGCTCAGCCTGTTGGCGATTAACCAATCAGGATTACCGTTAGCCGGTTGGGTAGCCGCCTGTACCGAGCCGGATATGGCTTACCAGCAAGATAATATTGCTTTTATCAACACTTGCTTGGCGGTGCCATTGTTGGGCGTTTTGCCATATTTATCAGATATTAATTTTGATTTATTGGCTAATCAAATAGATGTTTCCGCTTTGGATATTGGGCGCTAACTGTCAAAGAGTTGAGCCTTGCCCATTTCTGCTATAGAATCGACTCAAACCACACAGTTTGTGTGTTAAAAAAGCAACCCGTCAGAGGTTGCCACTATGAGGAGGATTTATGTCTGTTATTGAAAAGATTTCCCGCCGTCGTTTTCTCAACTATAGTGCTGCCAGTTTGCTGGCGTTGGCGGGTACGCCAAAGCTTGTGCAAGCGATGCAAGGCATGTCCACCCTGCCAAAACTACCACCCCGCAAAGCCTCACCCAACTTTAAGGCCGATGTGGAGTTGGAGTTGTTTGCCCAAGCCGCCACCGTACCTATTCTGGTAGGACAAGCCACAGCGGTTATGCAATATACCGCCAAGCTGGTGCGCGGCCCTAAAGAGACCCTGGCCACTATCCCGTCTTCATACCTTGGCCCTATCATCCGATTGCAAAAAGGCCAAAAAGTCAGGATACGTTTTCACAATGGCCTTGCCGAACCGTCTGTCACCCATTGGCATGGCTTGCATGTGCCTGCCGAGATGGATGGGCATCCATTGTATGCAATTGGTTCTGGCGAAACCTTGGTGTACGAATTTGAAGTGCTCAACCGCGCCGGTATGAATATCTACCATCCGCATCCGCACGAAGCCACCGCCAAGCAGGTTTATCACGGGCTAGCCGGTGCGTTGTTGGTCAATGATCAAGAAGAGGCAGCTTTAGGGCTGCCTTCTGGCGAGTATGAAATACCGATTGTCATACAAGACCGGCTGTTTGACAGCCAAAACCAGCTGATTTATGTCCGCAACATGCATGACCGAATGCTGGGTTTTTATGGCGATCATATCTTGGTCAATGGTCAAGCCAATTACCAGCTTAAGCTTGCCAGCCGCGCTTACCGCTTGCGCGTGATGAATGGCTCGAACGCCCGCATTTATAAACTGGGTTGGGATGATGGCACACCGATCACCGTTATTGGCACAGATGGCGGCTTGTTGGAAGCACCCCATACGCTGCCGTATGCCATGCTGGCACCAGGCGAACGGCTGGATATATGGGCCGATTTCAGTGGTCGCGAGCTGGGTTCGCAACTGGTTATGCGTAGTTTGGCCTTTACTGGGGCATTGCCAAAAATGGGTATGATGATGCACCAAGGCATGTTGCCGATGGGCAGCGAATTTCCTATTTTTACCGCGACGGTTAGCCAGAAAACCAGCGACAGCCCCAAACTGCCCGGCCAATTGTCCACTTTTACCCGCTACAAAACCAGCGACACCGCCAACCCTGAAAAACCCGTGCCAATCGGCATTTCTGAAGGTCCGATGAGCATGTTATTGAACGGTCGGCCTTATTCCTATAACGAACCGCAAGACTTCGAGCGCATTAAACTGGGCAGTATCCAATTGATGGAAATATTCCATGCCCACGGTGGTGGTCACGGCATGGGCGGCAATGCAGCGGACAGCGATGACGGTAAAGGAGAACAGCACGGTATGGGTGGCATGGGCGGTCGGCATGGCAGAATGGGCATGGGCGGGATGCGGCATGGCAATATGGGTGGCATGATGGGTATGGGCATGATGATGAGCATGGCCCATCCTATCCATTTGCATGGGCAACAGTTCCAGATCATTAGCCGCAGTGTGGGTGACGGTGCCGGAGAAGGGTACGCCAGCGTCCGTGAAGGTTTTATCGACACCGGCCTTAAAGACACCGTATTGGTCATGCCTGGTGAAAAAGTACGCATTATCAAGCCATTCCAAGATTTCAAAGGCTTGTTCATGTATCATTGCCATAATCTTGAGCATGAAGATATGGGCATGATGCGTGAGTTTTTGGTTGAATAATATATTATTGGTC
>CAIYOW010000002.1 GCA_903927955.1 uncultured Methylococcaceae bacterium
CAATATCAAAAAATGCGCCTAAGCGGACAGATTTGACATCCGAAAGGAACGGTACCGGAAAAAACACCTCGGCATTACCAATCACTTTTGTTGAACCACCTAAGGGGTAACCGTTGGAATCCCTAGGGCCTAAGGTGTTGTTCCTGAAGCCGCGTATCGAGCCGGTACCGCCGCCAAAGTAGTTTTCGAAAAAGGGCAGGCCGTGGGTGGAGCCATAGCCATTGCCATAAGCGGCTTCGGCTTGCATCCGCAAGGTCACGTCTTTTGCCAGCGGAAAATACAATTGGTGTTTGTAGCTGGCCTTATAGTAGCTGAGACCGCTGCCTGGCAGGGTGATTTGGCCGGAAAGACGTTGTTGGCCACCTTTGCTGGGGAAAATGGCACGGTTTAAGGTGTCATGTGTCCACGTCATGGTGGGGGCGTAAGTTAAAAAACTACTTCCCTGCTTTGCCAGAAAACTATCGATTTGTTTCGATGAGGCAAAGATGATATTGCCGTTGCTGTCACGCGCTGTAACCGTGCTTAAGCTAGTATGCTTCACGCCAAAGCCCATACGGAGTTGGTCAAATTCATTCAGCGGGATGCCAAAATCCATGCTGCCATCAATCACTTTGGTTGAGTAATTGGCAATGTTGATTTGTCCGGCATTACGGGCGGAATAGCCTAGGTTATAACCCACACTGACACCATTGGCGGTGAAATACGGGTTTAAAAAGCCAACCTGATAGTTGGTGGCGTAGTTACTGTTGTTGAAGCCGAGATTGACCCGTTTGCCTGAACCAAAAATATTGTCTTGCGAAATATTGGCGTTAATCACAATACCCTGCACCTGGGAGAAGCCCACACCCGCTGACAGGTTGCCCGATGACTTTTCTTTTACCCCATAATTGACATCAATCTGGTCGGCGGTGCCGGGGACTTGTGGGGTTTCGACGCTGACCGATTCAAAATAGCCCAAGCGTTCCAGCCTGGTTTTGGAGCGCTCAATTTTTGAACTGGAGGCCCAACTGGATTCCATTTGGCGCATTTCGCGGCGCACCACTTCGTCGCGGGTTTTGGTGTTGCCGCTGACATTAATATGGTGGACATAAGCCCGTTTGCCGGGGTCAACAAAAAAAGTCATATCAACGGTTTTTTTCGCCTCGTTGATTTCTGGCACCATGTTGACGTTGGCAAAGGAATAACCTTCATCACCCAAACGGTCAGAAATGGCTTTGGATGTTTCGGTGGCATTTTTTCGGGAGAACACTTCCCCGGGGCCAACATTGGCTATCTTGATCAGATCTTCGGGGTTTACAATCAGGTTGCCCGCCAGCTTTACTTTTTCTAGGGTGTAAACATCGCCCTCTTTGACGTTGATGGTGATGTAAATGTCTTTTTTGTCGGGCGTGATGGCGACTTGGGTGGATTCGATAGAAAAGTTGATATAACCGCGGTCGAGGTAATAAGAACGCAAGGTCTCCAAGTCGGCGGACAGCTTTTGTTTGGAGTATTGGTCATTTTTGGTATAGAACGACAACAGGTTGGAGGTGCTGAGTTCCAAAATGCCCAGCAAGGTCTTTTCTGGGAAAACCTTGTTGCCGACAACGTTGATCTGTTTTATTTTGGCGGCCCTGCCTTCGGATATGTTGATGTTGATGCCGACACGGTTACGCGTAAGATTGGCCACTTCCGTCTTGATTTTTAGGCCGTATTTGCCATGGCTCAGGTATTGGCGGTTAAGTTCCTGCTCAACTTTATCCAGCACTTGGCGGTCAAAAACCTTGCCTTCGGACATGCCAATTTTGTCCATTGCTTTTTTTAAATCGTCTTTGCTTAGGTCTTTGTTGCCTTCAAAGACAATTTTGGCAATGGAAGGCCGCTCCACCACGTTGACGATCAGGGTGTCGCCTTCCCTGTCCAACGAAATATCCTTAAAAAAACCAGTTTTGAATAACGCACGGATGGCTGGGCCAACGTTATCTTTAGTGAACTTTTCACCGACGTTAACGGGCAGGTAGTTAAACACAGTACCTTCAGAAATCCGTTGCAGGCCTTTAACTTGAATGTTTTGTACAAAAAAACCTTCGTCGGCCTGTGCCGATTGTAACGCCAGCAATCCTAATAAAAACAGGCGGGAAAAAGATTTTGAATTCATGTAACCAGCTAAAATGTTTACGGCCGAAGAGCAAGCAGGAACTCAATTATAACACAGCAAGTCTTTAGATTGCCTTAAGAGCAATCATGGTCATTGATTCAGTTGTGTTTTCATAAAAAAGCAAGGAGGGGGATCAAGCCGATTCAGGCATTGCTGATAGGAAAGGCGATGACTTGGTTAATGTGCGCGCTGCCGGACAACACCATAAGCAGACGGTCTATGCCAATTGCCAGCCCCGAACAATCAGGCAAGCCGGACTCTAACGCGGCAAGAAGGCGCGTGTCTTTGGTTGCGGCAGGCTGGCCAGATTGCTGCCGTAGCTTAAGCTCATGGCTGAAGCGCCGGTCTTGCTCGCAGGCATTGGCGAGTTCGTAATAACCATTGCCCAGTTCCACGCCATCAATAAACAACTCGAAACGGTCGGTTATCTGTGGGTTGTCGGCATTAAGCCTAGCCAACGAGGATTGGCAAGCGGGGTAGCCATACACCAAGCATAATGAGGAACGACCGAGCAATGGCTGAACCTTATGGCTAAACAGCATGTCTAGCCAGAGCGCGTGGTTATCTCCGCACAAGTCCATAGCTTCCGGCAGGCCGTTGTTGTGGGCGTATCCGCAATATTGCGGGTGGCTAAAATTAAGTGCATCCAGCCCCGTGCTTTGCTTAAAAATATCGGCGTAACTGACCCATTGGCTGGTTTGTAGGGCTTGGCGGCCTTGAAACAAGGTGGTGATCAGTTCGGCGGCTTCCGCCATGAGTTCAGGCAGCTGAAAACCCACCCGATACCATTCCAATAGGGTGAATTCAGGGTTATGGAAACGGCCTGACTCACCTTTGCGGAAAGCTTTGCTGACTTGGTAAATAGAGCCGCTACCGGCAGCCAGCAGGCGCTTCATGGCAAATTCTGGCGAGGTCTGCCAATACAATTGTTCGGGCAAGCCTGCTATTTGGGGTTGGCTGGTGAAAAAATCCAGTTGCGGATCGGTGCCTATGGCACTGCACAGCAAGGGTGTTTCGACTTCCAACACGCCCTTGCCCGCAAAAAAAGCCCTAATTTCAGCCAGCAATGTTGCCCTTAGGTGCAATAGTTCATGGGTGCAGGTGGGCCGCCATTCGCTTTGCACTTATTCTTTCACGCGGGAAATGTATTCGCCCGTGCGGGTGTCCACTTTAATCATCTCGCCTTGCTGCACAAACAAAGGCACGCGCACAACAGCGCCGGTATCCAATTTAGCGGGTTTGCCGCCGCCGCCAGAGGTGTCGCCACGCACGCCGGGATCGGTTTCTATAATGGTCAGTTCAACAAAGTTACCCGGGGTCACTGCCAAAGGCGAGTCATTCCACAGGGTGACATAACACAAATCTTGGTCTTTCAGCCACTTGGCTGCATCACCCACGATTTTGTCATCGCATTGGTATTGTTCAAAGGTTTCTGCCACCATAAAATGGCGGTATTCGCCATCGTTATACAGGTATTGCATTTCCACATCGACCACATCGGCGCCTTCCAATGATTCGCCCGATTTAAAGGTGCGCTCAATAACCCGGCCGCTTTTCAGGTTTCTGATTTTTACCCGATTGAAGGCTTGCCCTTTGCCCGGTTTGACAAATTCATTTTCAATAATGGCGCAAGGGTCATTGTCCAACATGACTTTTAACCCAGCCCTAAACTCACTTGTACTAAAAACAGCCATTTTATCCTCTGCCTGACGCGCTAATTAAAAGTCAGCCATTATAATGGACGCCCCTTAATGATAGAAACTTTAAATAAACCCTTTCATGATCGCACGTCAATCTGATGCCGGGCATTTTGCCAAAAACTGGCAACAACAACTAGCCGAAGCCTTCACTTCCCTTGATGATCTGTGCCGTTACCTGCATCTGGACATGGGCAGTTTGCCTGTTTCAACCAGTGCGGCCCAGCCGTTTGCCCTAAAAGTACCGGTCAGCTTTGCCGCTTGTATGGAAAAAGGCAACCCCTTCGACCCGCTACTTAGGCAGGTTTTGCCCATCAATGATGAGTTGCTGGCATATCCGGGGTTTACCGATGATCCCGTGGGTGACATTGCCGCCAGTCCGCAAGCGGGCGTGCTGCATAAATATCAAGGCCGTGTGTTGTTGGTCACCACAGGCAGTTGTGCAGTCAATTGCCGCTATTGCTTCCGCCGCAATTTCCCTTATGGCGACTTGCAGCTCAGCAAGCAGACCGAACAGGCCGCCATTGACTATATCCAAGCTGACCCTAGTATCAGCGAGGTGATCTTAAGCGGCGGCGACCCTTTGTTGCTGAGCGATGCGCGGCTCGCACAGCTGTTTACCCAATTCAGTGGCATAGGTCATCTCAAGCGGGTGCGTATCCACAGCCGTTTGCCCATCGTATTACCGGCACGGGTCACTGATACCTTAGTTGAAATACTGGCCCAAAGCGGCAAGCAAGCCATTGTAGTTGTTCATTGCAACCACGCCAACGAATTGGGTGGGCAGGCACAGGCCGCTTGCCGCAAATTAAACCGGCAGGGCATCACGCTGTTGAACCAAGCCGTGCTGTTGCAGGGTGTCAATGACAATGCGGCGGTATTGGGTCAGCTAAGCGAACAACTGTTCGGTTTGGGGGTACTGCCTTATTATCTGCATTTGTTGGACAAGGCCAGCGGCACCGGACACTTTGACGTGTCCGAGAGCCGCGCTAAAGCCATTATGGCAGAGCTGCAAGCGACATTGCCGGGTTATTTGGTGCCCAAATTAGTCAAAGAGCAGGCAGGGGCGGCATCGAAGACGTTGGTTATTTGATGGGCTATCTCGCTAAAAAGAACCAGGAGCGCCACCGGACTCATTTATAATAGCCATTGTTGTCGGGTTATACCCTCTGGACTCAAGCCTTATTATATTTATACCCTTGTGGGTCATCACGTCCTTTAGGGTAACTCCGACCCCATCAACCGCCTGACTTATTCACTAGGAGCCGAAGCCATGTCACTGTTAGCCCCCTTCACCAAAAAACCTAAACTGACCGCCGCACACCAACACACCAGCCAAGCCCGCAACAGCACGGGCGGTGAAGCCGACAGCTTTTATAATGCGGCTTATTCCGGTTATGCGGCGGTGTTGCTGGATGATCCCATCCGTGCCGAAGCCCTTTATAGTTGGGGTTTTGCATTATTGCACCAAGCCAAGGTGAAAGAGGCCGGGCAAGCCATGCAACTTCTTGAGGAAGCCATCAGTAAATTCACTTTTTGCTTGCTGATTAACCCCAATTACCTAGGGGCAGCCATGGATATGGGCGTGGCCTATATGGATTTGGCCCGGTTACAAGCGGTCGCGCCCGGTGACGGACTGTATAGCCTTGCCAAAAGCAGCTTTGACAATGCCAACCGCATCCAAAAAGGCTCGGCTTCTTATAATGCGGCCTGTATTGATGCCTTGCGTGGTGATTATGATAGTGCCTTGCAAGCCTTGCAATACGCCAAAGAACGCGGCAGCTTGCCCGATGTTGCTGATATTTTAGGTGATGTGGATTTGGATTGTGTAAAACAACAAGCTTGGTTTGTTGATTTTGTCGCCAGTTTAGAAAAAACACCAGCGGCTGAAGCCGCGCAAGCTGACATTTCCACCGAATCCAGCGAAACGGCAATAACGAACGAACCCGATGCCCCAGTCAATGCAGGGCAAGACTCCAGCGAGGATGCGCACGGTTAAACCCTAGCCTTAGGCCGAAAACCTAAAAAATATAGGTCGAGTTTACCCTGAGGGGGGCGGGGGCATAAAAGCGTGTTGGGGTTTGTACCTTTTATGCCCTTGGTTACACTCCAGCCTACGCCCTGCTGGATGCTCTATATAAAGCTCGTAGGTTGGTGTGCCCCCAACCCCAATACGGCTAGGCAAAAAACAAGCTGTAGGCGGGGCTTCGGCTACGCTCAGCCAATGTGCTGCGTAACATCAGTCAATAATGGCAATACGCAAACCCATTTAAATTAAACCCATCATCGGCTGTTTTGGTTTACAAGCCCTATTCAGTCATAGCCCCGCCGGAATTTATTATTTTTTGGCGATAGTGTGCCATGCCGCCAGCCAAGTTTGCGATTGGTAGGCATCGGCTTTTTTATCCAGCGCGCCATTCAGCACTAAAACGAGCGTGTGGTTGATAATGCCAAAAAAATGGCTGAACACCAATACCGGGTCGAGGTTGCGGATTTCTCCAGCTTTGATGCCGGTCTGGATGATTTTAATGATTTTGACAAACGGTGCGGTTTCTAGCAGGGGCTTTTGCTCGGGCAATATATCTTTAATTTTGACCAGCAATAAAAATTGCATGATTTCGGGGGCTTCGTCGGTGAGCTTGAACAGCAAATCCACTATGCCCCGCAATTGCTCGGAAGGCTTTTGGTTGCGCCGCCGTATATCATCAACGGAAATGTTCAGGCTGTCGAGGATGCTGCCGTATAGTTTGGCGGCTATGGTTTGTTTGCTGATGAAATATTGGTAGAGGGCGCTAGTGCTTTGGATGCCGGCAGTTTGGGCAATATCGGTGAGCGAGGTGTTGAAATAGCCTTGGTCGACAAACAATTTTAATGCCGCCAATAAGATTTCATCTTGGGTTTCAGCTTTGCTGGTGGTGGTGTCTTTATCTTGATCCATGTTATCGTCTGACAGCCAATTCAATAGGCTGTGTCTATTAATTGTTATTAATCATAAGCTTGCTCCAGATATATCTGGATTGTGCGGACTCATGCTTGTGCGGTGCCAGTTAGCGCCGCTTTTAAATAATTGGTCATTGACCATAAGGTTAAGAATGCGGCAACATAAAGCAAGCCATAACCCAAAGCGTTGACGGGTATGCCGAACAGGTCTTCGCGGTACAGCAACAGGCCAATGGCCAGCATTTGCGAC
This sequence comes from uncultured Methylococcaceae bacterium, assembly GCA_903927955.1. Lineage (GTDB taxonomy): Bacteria > Pseudomonadota > Gammaproteobacteria > Methylococcales > Methylomonadaceae > Methylovulum. Next base: position 7,025 of record CAIYOW010000002.1, read on the forward strand.
GCAGTTTTCCATTTTGCCAGTTGCGACACCCGGACTTTAGCCCGCTGGCCAATTTCTGCCATCCATTCCCGCAGTGAAGCAATGGTTATTTCGCGTCCAATGATGATAGCCGCCGGCACTGCCAGATAGGGCGAACCTTGTTGCTGCACTATCAGCACCAGCACGCAAGCAACCATCAGTTTATCGGCAACGGGGTCCAGAAATGCGCCGAATGGGGTTTCCATTTGCATTTTTCGGGCCAAATAACCATCCAACCAATCGGTAAACCCCGCCAAAATAAAGATCAACGTACACAATACGTTGGAATGCGCCCAAGGCAAATAAAACACCACGGTCAGCAATGGAATCAGGGCGATTCTTAGCAGGGTAATAATAGTCGGTAAATTATATTCAATAATCATCATTATGATGAAAGTGTTCGTAAATGCGTTGTGCCAATTGTTTGCTGATGCCGTTTATGCTGCCCAGTGCATCGGCACCGGCGTTGGCAATGCCTTGCAAACCGCCAAACTGCTTTAACAAGAGCTGCCGCCGTTTGACTCCCAGTCCTTCAATACTTTCCAATACCGACTGCTTTTTGGCCTTGCCGCGACGTTGGCGATGTCCGGTAATGGCAAAACGGTGTGCTTCGTCACGGATATGCTGTATCAGCAGCAGGCAACTGGCTCCGGGATCAATGTCTAGCGGCTGTTGCTGACCGGTGACGAGCAGTTTTTCCATGCCCGGTTTGCGGTCGGGCCCTTTAGAAACTCCTACTATCATAACATTGTTTATGGCTAATTCCTCTAGTGCCTTTTGTGCTTCAGCCACTTGACCTTTGCCACCGTCAATGAATAAGATGTCCGGCGCTTCATGTTCGCCTTTTTGCAAGCGTTTAAAGCGGCGCAACACGGCTTGATGAATGGCGGCGTAATCATCACCACCGGTGATGCCTTCAATATTGAAGCGCCGATATGCCGATTTGACCGGCCCTTCGTGGTCAAATACTACACAGGAAGCCACGGTATATTCCCCTTGGGTATGGCTAATATCGAAACATTCCAAGCGTTTGGGCAGTACGCTGCAAGCCAGCTCCTGTTGCAAGCTTAAAAATCGGTTGAACAGGCTTTGTTTGTCGGCCAGTTTGCCCAGCAACGCATTTTCGGCATTGGTGCAGGCCATTTGTAGCCATTTTTGCCGCTCCCCCCGGACATTGCTGGAAAGGGTCACGTTGTGCTTGGCTTGTTGCGTCAATACCTCAGCCAATAGCGGAATATCTTCAGGCGGGTGGCTGACAATCAGCTCTGCCGGAATGGGTCTGTCCAAGTAATATTGCGGGATAAAAGCACTGATAATGTCAGCGGGCGTTTGTTCGTGACTTATTTTAGGAAAAAACAGCTTATTGCCCAAGTGTTGCCCGTGGCGGATAAAAAAAGCTTGGATACAAGCCACGTTATGCCGTGTGGCACAGGCGATAATGTCCACATCGCCCTTTTCGCCGTGGACAAAATATTTTTCCAACACCGTGCGCAACCGGGCAATCTGGTCCCGATAGGCCGCCGCCCGCTCAAATTCCAGTTGGTCGCTGGCTTGTTCCATGCGGGCGATCAACTGCTCAATCAGCAGGCCGCCTTTGCCCTCTAAAAACAATAGTGTGCTGTTGACATCTTGGGCATAATCGGTGGCACTTATCAGTCCGACGCAAGGGCCGGAACAGCGCTTAATCTGATACTGTAGGCAGGGGCGGGTGCGGTTGTTGTAGATAGTGTCGTCACATTGGCGGATGGGGAATAGTTTTTGCAATAATTTCAGGCTTTCTTTTGCCGCCAGTGCGTTGGGATAGGGGCCAAAATATTTGCCGCGCTTTTTTTTTGCCCCCCGGTGCAGGGTGATTTGCGGAAAATCATGTTCGCTGGACAGGTAGATATAAGGGAAGGATTTGTCATCCCGCAGCAAGATGTTGTACTGTGGACGACACTGCTTGATAAGCTGGCATTCCAGCAGCAATGCCTCGCCTTCCGTGTGGGTCACGGTCACTTCGATTTTAGCCACTTTGGCGACCATCGCTTGTTGTTTGGACGAAGCGGACTGGCTTCTGAAGTAACTGGAAACGCGGTTTTTCAGGTTTTTGGCTTTGCCAATATAAATCACTTCATTGCGGCTATCGAACATTTTGTAAATGCCCGGCCGTGTGGTCAGACCCTTTAAAAAGGCTTTTGCATCAAATGGGTTGTCCGCTTCTTCATTAACCACGTGTTATCCTGCCGTTTTCCCAATGTCAATCAACGCATGTCAATGCATCAAGCATTACCCGACCGGCCCAATAAACGGTCAATAGTGCGGAACACCTCATCAAATTGGTCTTTGTTGAGCCGTTTGGTTTGTATGTTATAACGGCTACTATGGTAAGAATCAACCAAATATCGGTTATCCGGCAAGGCGTGGACGGCATTATGGGCAAAGGTATGGGCTTTCAGTTTAAGCCCATAGGCTTTTAGCACGGCTTGATGGGCTATGCCACCCAATGCCAGTATCACGGCCTGCTCGGGCAATGCGCTTAACTCCGCAGTCAAATAGCCATTACACAGCGTTATTTCCGCACCGTTCGGTTTGTTTTGTGGCGGCAGGCATTTTACCGCATTGGTGATGCGGCAATCGCTTAGCACTAGTCCGTCCTGCAAAGATGCTGATAGCAGCTGGTTGCTGTAGCCAAATTCATACAGTGCTTGGTACAGCAATAGCCCAGCGTAATCACCCGTGAACGGCCGTCCGGTGGCATTTGCCCCATGCATCCCCGGTGCCAAGCCGACCACCAGCAAGTGTGCATCGGGATCACCAAACGGGGCAACGGGGCGGGCATGGTAGCTGGGGTGTTGTTGTTTTACCGCGTCCAGGAAGCTTGCCAATCTGTCGCATAACCGGCAATCCTGATCAAATAGTATTGGGTTCATAAGGGCGCATTTAACGGCTGGCTATAAAAAAAGGGCCTTGCGGCCCTTTTTTGCACGAGCTAAGCAGATTTTCTGCTTATGCGTCGTTTTCTTCTATGTCTTTCATGCTCAATCGGACGCGGCCTTGGCGATCTATCTCCAAGACTTTTACTTTAACGATATCGCCTTCATTGAGCCGGTCACTGACTTTGTCCACATGTTCGCCAGAAATTTGCGAAATATGCACCAAACCGTCTTTGCCTGGCAAAATTGTCACAAAAGCACCGAAATCCATTAACCGGACTACTTTGCCTTCGTAAATTTTACCGACTTCCACTTCTTCGGTAATTTCTTCAATCAAGCGGCGGGCTTCTTCGCCAGCCGCTTTGTCGACTGAAGCGATTTTAACCACACCGTCGTCGGTCAGGTCGATGCTGGCACCGGTTTGTTCGGTGATGCCACGGATAGTTGCACCGCCTTTGCCGATGACTTCACGGATTTTGCTAGGGTCAATTTTAAAGCTGATGATGCGTGGTGCAAAATCAGACATTTCTTCACGGGTGTTGGACAAGGCTTTGTTCATTTCACTCAAAATATGCAAACGCCCTTGCTTGGCTTGCTCCAAGGCCGTTTTCATAATTTCTGCTGTGATGCCGTCAATTTTAATGTCCATTTGCAAGGCGGTGATGCCTTGTTCAGAACCGGCCACCTTAAAGTCCATGTCGCCCAAGTGGTCTTCGTCACCCATAATGTCGGACAATACCGCAAACCGCTCGCCTTCTTTGATCAAGCCCATGGCGATACCCGCCACCGGTGCTTTGATCGGCACACCAGCATCCATCAACGCCAAGCTGGTGCCACAGACAGAAGCCATTGAGCTGGAACCGTTGGATTCGGTGATTTCCGAAACAACGCGCAAGGTATAAGGGAATTCTTCCATATTGGGCAACACCGCCGCAACGCCACGTTTTGCCAGGCGGCCATGACCAATTTCACGGCGTTTGGGTGAACCCACTTGACCAGTCTCCCCTACGCTGTAAGGCGGGAAGTTGTAATGCAACATGAACGGTTCTTTATATTCGCCCGCCAATGCATCAATGATCTGGGCATCGCGTTGTGTGCCTAATGTGGCCACTACCAACGCTTGGGTTTCTCCGCGCGTGAACAATGCCGAGCCGTGGGTTCTGGGCAACACGCCAGTCCTGATTGATATAGGACGGATAGAATCCAGCGCACGTCCATCAATACGTCTGCTTTCGTCCAAAATGGCATTGCGGACAATTTTAGCCTCCAGATGCTCAATAATGGTGCGGATGGCATTGGCATCGTATGAGCCGTCTTGGGTCAGCTTTTCCACCACCGCATTACGCACACCTTTGAGCAGCTCTTGTCTGACCAGTTTTTCGGCAACTTGGTAGGCGGCTTTTATGTCTGCTTCCACCGCCTCTGTCACTAGCACCACCAGTTCGGCATTGGCTTCAGGGGCAACCCATTGCACCGCACCTGCACCTGCTGCACTGGCAAACTCATTAATGGCATTGATAGCGGCCTGCATGTGTTCGTGTCCAAACAATACCGCCCCCAGCATAATTTCTTCAGACAAGCCAACCGCTTCTGATTCCACCATTAACACGGCATGTGCGGTACCGGCAACCACCAGTGTCAATTGCGAATTTTTTAACTCTGCCGGTGAGGGGTTGAGCAAATATTGGCCATCTTGATAGCCTACACAAGCCGCGCCGATAGGGCCGTTAAACGGCAAGCCGGACACCGCCAATGCCGCTGAAGCCCCTAGCAGCGCAGGAATTTCAGGATCGACATCAGGATTTAATGACACTACGGTGGCAACAATTTGTACTTCGTTGGTGTAGCCTTCAGGAAATAACGGACGGATAGGCCGATCAATCAGGCGGGAAGTCAATGTCTCTTGTTCGCTCGGGCGGCCTTCGCGTTTAAAAAATCCGCCGGGAATTTTACCTGCCGCGTAAGCTTTTTCTTGGTAATTGACAGTCAATGGAAAAAAATCGCCACCGTTGGCTTCTTTTTTGCCGACTACGGTAACTAACAAAGTTGTGCCATCAACATCAATGATCACAGCACCATCCGCTTGGCGGGCTATTTCACCCGTTTCCAGTGTGATAGTGCGGTTGCCATACTGAAATTGTTTCCTAATAGGAGTCACTATAAAGATTCCTTTACGTAGAGGTGATTTAAAAAGGGAAGGCCTGTTGGCTAAGGCCTGAAAGGCAGAAACGACACATTCAGTGCCGTTTCTTGATGATTGTTACTTACGTAAACCTAACCGTTCGATTAATGAACGGTAGCGGGTGATATCTTTATTTTTCAGATAATCGAGCAATTTGCGGCGTTGGTTAACCATGCGTAGCAAGCCACGACGGGAATGGTTGTCTTTTTTGTGGGCGGCAAAATGCGGTGTTAAATGGAGGATATGTGCGGTCAGCAAGGCAACTTGCACTTCAGGGGAGCCGGTGTCGGTTTCTGTCAGGCGATAGGCTTCGACAACGGTTCTTTTTTGTTCTGCGGTAAATGGCATTGATAATCCCTATAAAGATTAAATTTTAAAATACAACCGATAACATCGGCTTGGTTAGGCTCTATTGCCGCGATAGGGTGCAGCCCTAGAGGTTTAATCGAACAGGCGTCAGCTTTGTGTTTTAACGCTGTTCGTTGTTCATATTGAACAATTTCTTCGGGGCTAGTTTACCATCCATTGACATTTCCCCCAAACCCAAAAAATCGGCATGGTGGTAAATGCGGTGGCTACCCAAGGTGTTTTTGTCCCATGCTTCCAGCAGGATGGTTTGCCCATATTTAATGCTGGCCGCTGGCCCGTCCGGTAAATGCACGGCTGGTAATTGTTGTAGGGGGCTATCGACAGGCAGCAAACAGTTGTGCAGGGTTGGGGCATCCATAGCCTGTAATTGCTCCAGTGTGTAGGCTTCTTGCAGGCTAAACTGACCCGCCTGTACACGCCTTAATGCGGTCACTGTGGCACATGTGCCTAAGGCATGCCCCACATCTTCAGCCAGCGAGCGGATATACGTGCCTTTTGAGCAGCGCACATCCAAGTCCAGTTGCCCGTCATTAAAGGCCAGCATAAGCAATTGGTTAATAACAATGCGGCGGGGCGCGCGTTCTATCGTTTCGCCTGCCCGTGCCAATTCGTATAATTTTTTGCCATTATGTTTTAAGGCCGAATACATGGGCGGCACTTGTTCGGTCTCACCCATGAAGCCTTGCAAACAGCCATTGATTTGCTCAAGCGACAAGACCGGTACGGGCAGGGTTTTAACAACCACTCCCTCTGCATCACCGGTATCGGTCATAACCCCTAGGCGTACCGTCACATGATAGCGTTTGTCATCATCCAGCATCAGCCCCGACACTTTGGTGGCCTCACCAAAACACAGCGGCAGCAAGCCGGTTGCCAAAGGGTCTAAAGCTCCCGTATGGCCCGCCTTGTTAGCGTTGAACAAATGCCGGACTTCTTGTAACGCTTTGTTGGATGATACCCCTAGGCGTTTATCCAGCAATAAGATACCGTGGATATTAAGGCCGGATTTGCGTTTGCCCACTGTTTAATTCTCATGGGGCTTATCAACACCACTCAACAATTCCGCCACGCGCATCCCAGTATCGAAAGAATCGTCATAATAAAAGCGCAGTTCGGAGATATGGCGCAAACGCATCCGTTTCGCCAATAAATGACGGATCACTGGCGCCAATTCATTCAGTACCTTAACATTGGCGCGCTTGCCGGTTTCGTCCTCATTAAGTACGGTGACATAAATTTTTGCCACCGCCAAATCTTTGCTGACCGCCACCTCATTGATGGTGACAAAGCCCAAGCGGCTATCGTCCACTTCGCGTTGCATAATGAACGACAATTCTTTCTGCATCTGAGAAGACACGCGGGCATTACGCCCAAACTCTTTTGGCATAATGCTTACAACACCCGTCTTACTTCTGTGCGTTCAAAGACTTCAATTTGGTCACCGGCTTGTACGTCATTGTAGTTTTTCACGCCGATACCACATTCCATGCCCATTTTGACTTCGCTGGCATCGTCTTTATAGCGGCGCAAAGATTCCAGCTGGCCTTCATAAATCACCACGTTTTCGCGTAACACACGAATGGGCAGATTTTTCTTGACGAAACCTTCAACCACCATACAACCAGCAATGGCACCAAATTTGGGTGAACGGAACACGTCGCGCACTTCGGCAAGACCGACGATTTGCTCTTTGATTTCCGGCGCCAACATACCGCTGATAGATTTTTTGACCTCGTCAATGGCATCGTAAATGACGCTGTAATAATGCAGGTCAATGCCCTTTTCTTCAATCAGTTTTCGGGCGGTGGCATCGGCCCGGACGTTAAAGCCCATCAAAATGGCACCAGAAGCCAACGCCAAGTTGGCATCACCTTCATTAATGCCGCCGACACCGCCAAAGATGACTTTGACTTCAACCTCGTCGTTGGACAGCGCGACCAATGAGCCTCGCAACGCTTCAAGACTGCCTTGCACGTCGGTTTTAATGACCAAGTTGACGCTGGCAATTTCGCCTGATGCCATTCTGGAAAACACTTCATCCAATTTGGAGGCTTGTTGGGCGGCATGGCGGGTGGATTTTTTGCGGTCTTCACGATGTTTTGCCAATTCTTTGGCAACCCGCTCGTTTTGCACCACTAAAAATTCGTCGCCTGCATTCGGTGTGCCCGATAAGCCTAGAATTTCCACCGGCACCGATGGGCCTGCTTCTTTAATGGCTTTGCCGTTTTCATTGAACATGGCGCGTACACGACCATATTCATGCCCGCACAACACCATTTGCCCGTTTTCTAACGTGCCTTTTTGGATAAGCACCGTTGCCACCGCACCGCGCCCTTTATCCAATCGTGATTCGATGACAATACCGGAAGCGGCACCTTCAATGGGCGCGGTCAATTCCAAAATTTCTGTCTGCACAATCAAGGCTTCAATCAACTCGTCAATGCCTTGACCGGTTTTAGCGGAAATTTTCAGGAACTGCACATCACCGCCCCATTCTTCCGCCAACACATTGATGGCGGACAGTTCTTGCATTACTTTGTCAGGGTTGGCCTCGGGTTTGTCAATTTTGTTCATTGCAACAATGATCGGCACATTAGCCGCCTTCGCGTGCTCCACCGCTTCTTTGGTTTGTGGCATCACACCATCATCGGCGGCAACCACGACAATAACCACGTCAGTGACATCCGCACCACGGGCACGCATTGCGGTAAACGCGGCATGGCCCGGGGTGTCCAGGAACGTGACCGCGCCGTGGTCAGTCTTCACTTGGTAAGCACCAATATGCTGGGTAATGCCACCCGCTTCGCCAGCGGCTACGCGGGTTTTACGGATATAGTCGAGCAACGAGGTTTTGCCGTGGTCAACATGCCCCATGATGGTGACAATAGGCGCCCTAGGCTTGGCAACGCGGTTATCTTCTTGCAGCACCTCAGCCAACATTTCTTTTTCAAGGTCATCATCGCTTTGCATGATGGCTTTGTGGCCCATTTCTTCCACCAAAATAACCGCTGTGTCTTGGTCAATACTTTGGTTGATGGTGGCCATAATGCCCAGCTTCATCAAATGTTTGATGACCAAGGCGGCCTTAACATTCATTTTTTGGGCCAAGTCGGACACAATGATGTGTTCAGGAATAGTCACGTCATAAACAATGGGGGCCACGGGCATTTCAAACTGGTGGCGGCTATCGTTCTGTACGTCGGCTTTGTGGTGTTGTTGCTTGCCGCCTTTCTTTTTGTTCCGTTTGTTGTCTTTAGGTGAAGGCTTGATGGCACCTTCTTCTTGTTTTTTACGGAATTGGCCGTCTTTTTTGGCTTCCGCCAATTGCCGCACTTTTTCGGCATTACGCTTAATGGATTCTTCTAGACGGCGTTCTTTTTCTTCCTGTTTCTTTTTAGCCTCGTCCGCTTCTTTATTAAGTTTGACCGGTTTGTCCTGCTTGACCTTTTTTTCTTCCTTCACTTTTACCGTAGCGAATTTGTCTTCCGCTTCAAAATCAGGGTCATTGGCGACCGGCTCTTTATTGGCAACCGATGCTTTTTTGGCACCGGAGGCGGCTATACCCGTTTGCTTTTGCGGCGCTTCCGTTTTGGCTGCAACCACTTCGACAGGTGCTTCCGGCACTTGCACTGCCACGGCTTCCGTCACCGGCACTTCTGGTGCAGTGGGCGTGACAGGCTCGGCAGTGGCGACTGTAGGCGGAACGACAGGTGCTAGGACAGTTTCGACTATCGGCTCAATGGCTACGGGTTTTGGCTGGGGCGGTACTTCCTGTGGTCGCTTGATGTAGGTTTTCTTTTTCCGCACCTCGACGCTGATGGTTTTGGTATTGCTGCCCGGCGCACTGGCTTGTTTAATTTCCATGACTTTTCGGCGTTCCAACGTCACCCGTTTAGGCGCGCTATTGGCATCACCATCACTTTTGCCATGACGCTTACGCAAATGGCTGAGCAACTGCATTTTCTCGTCTTCGCTAATCGTATCATCGGGGGATGTGGCCGATAGGCCCGCTTCCTTCAACTGTTCCAATAGCCTATCCAGTGGGATTTTTACCACTTCCGCCAATTGCCGTACTGTTTTGTCGCTCATAATACTGCCCTTTATCTTACTCGCCCTGAATTTCAGCAAACCAAGGCTCACGAGCCTTCATTATCAACTTTGCCGCCCGTTCTTCATCAACACCAGCGAAATCCAATAAGTCATCCACCGATTGTTCCGCCAAATCATCCATCGTTATTATGCCTTGGCCAGCCAAAGCATGGGCCAAATCGGTGTCCATGCCTTCCATTGCCAATAAATCCTGTGCGGGTTGCGTCGTTTCAATTTTTTCCTCTGCAGCAATTGCGCTGATCAATAAGGCATCTTTGGCGCGGCTTCTCAGCTCGTGGACCAGGTCTTCATCAAAGCCTTCTATTTCCAGCATTTCGCTGACCGGCACATAGGCCAGCTCCTCAACGGCATTGAAACCCACCTCAACTAGGATAGTGGCAATTTCCTCGTCAATATCCAGTTGGTCAATGAACATCTGGATGGTTTTTTGGTCTTCCGCCTCGCTATTGAGTGAGGCCTTGGAAGCGTCGATGACATTCAGTTCCCAGCCCGTCAATTGCGAAGCCAGCCGGACGTTTTGGCCGCCCCTGCCAATGGCTTGCGATAAATTTTCAGAAGCGACCGCCAAATCCATGCTGTGTTTGTCTTCATCGACGATAATCGATTGGATTTCTGCGGGCGACATGGCATTAATGACGAACTGCGCCTCGCTAGGATTCCACAATATAATATCAACCCGTTCCCCCGCCAATTCGTTGGTGACCGATTGCACCCTAGAGCCGCGCATACCCACACAAGCACCCACTGGGTCCATGCGTGGGTCATTGCCTTTGACCGCAAGTTTTGCCCTGGAACCCGGATCACGCGCCGCACCCATAATTTCTATCATGCCTTCACTAATTTCAGGCACTTCCAATCGGAATAGGGCGATCAACAACTCGGGGGCGGTGCGGCTGACAAACAATTGCGGTCCGCGTATCTCTAGCCGCACGTCTTGCAGGTAGCCGCGCACGCGGTCGCCAATGCGGATGGATTCGCGCGGTATCATGTCTTCTTTAGCGATAAACGCTTCGACATGCCCGCCTAAGTCCAAAAATAAACTGCCTTTTTCTATGCGCTTGACAATGCCGGTGACCAACTCGCCAATACGCGGATAATAGGCATCAACGATTTTTTTGCGTTCGGCCTCACGCACTTTGTGGATAATGGCCTGCTTGGCATGTTGTGCGGCAATACGTCCAAACTCGACCGAATCGATGGGTTCTTCAACCACCGCACCAATTTGTATGTCAGGATCGTCAAGTTGGGCAACTTCCAACAGCACCTGTGTGGTCGGAAATTCCACGTCGCCATCCCAAGAGGGGTTGGGGCCGACCACATCCCATTGCCGAAAAGTGGCATAATCCCCCGTTTTCCGGTCAATGTGCACACGGGCTTTGATAGGGTTGGCATGGCGTTTTAGGGTGGCTGCTTCCAGTGCAGACTCTATGGCTTGAAAGACAACTTCTTTATCAATTTCTTTTTCGTTGGAAAAAACATCCACCACCAACAAAATTTCTTTATTTGCCATTTCGAGCTCCTTTTTCGATGCTTTTATTGAATAAACTAAAGTCTGGGGCTAAACGCGCCTTACTGATGGCACTAAACGGCACTTCGTAACTTTGTTCCGCTTCCAAAAGCGTGATGGTTTCCCCTTCCACCTTGACAATCTCGCCAGTGATTTTGCGTCTGGCATTGACGGGTTTAAATAGGTTGACAGCGACCTTGCTGCCGATATACCGCTCAAATTGGCTAATTTTAAAAAATGGCCGGTCTTCTCCAGGCGAAGAAATTTCCAGTTGATAGTTGTCTATAATAGGGTCTTCGACATCCAATACACCGCTAACTTGATGGCTGACTTTGGTGCAGTCATCCACGGTGATGCCGTTTGTGCTATCAATATAAATTCTTAAGCATCCATGTCTAGGGTGCGGATTGTATTCAATACCCACGCATTCGTATCCTAAACCTTCAACAATTGGCTCGATAAGTGCCACCAAATGCTCAGGGGCCTGCTTCATTGCTTCCTCGCTTACTTTCGCACAAAAAAAAAGAGCCTACGGCTCTTCCATAAATTTTACAGTATAAGCTTAAAACCTAAGCCCATAAATTAAAAAACCCCATAAAGGGGTCTTTTTGTCTGGTAGCGGGGGCTGGATTTGAACCAACGACCTTCGGGTTATGAGCCCGACGAGCTACCAAGCTGCTCCACCCCGCGATTAATAAACAGATTATAATGACTTTTTAAAAAATAGCAATCTTTATAGTTTTTTATTTTTGCGTCCTGCCATCGGAATGCAAGCACTGCCATGTGTTGCGCCAGATTAGGCAATCATAGCCAGCAACAGTGCCGCAAAAATGCCCGCCAGCACATCATCCAGCATAATGCCCAAACCGCCTTGCACTTTTCGGTCCACCCATCTGATAGGCCAAGGCTTGACGATGTCGAAAAACCGGAACAGCACAAAACCCAAGCCGATGTTTTGCCAAGTCACTGGCACGACCCATAGGGTGATGAGCAGGCCGACGATTTCATCCCAAACAATGCCGCCAAAATCATGTTCGCCCAGTTTTTTGGCGGCAACATCGCAAATCCATACACCCACCAGCAGTGCCAGCAAGGTGAGCAAGCTGTAGGCCAATAAATCCGTTTGCGCCATTAACCAATATATCGGGATGCCAGCCACCGTGCCAAAGGTGCCCGGTGCTTTTTTGGCCAATCCCGAGCCGAAGCCGAACGCCAGAAACAGCACGGGGTCTGTTAGAATTTGTCTGGGTGTCAATTGCTTGCTGCCGACGGTCTTAAGAAAAATGTTCAAAACCTGTCACCGTAATGGGTTGGATGTGTCCCGCTTTATTTAGCCGCAATCCTAATGCGGGTTCAATGATGCCAATCTTGGTACAAGCAAAAGCACCCTTTGCCGCCAATACCTCCGCTTGCGCAGGGCTGGCGGTAAAGCACAATTCATAATCGTCGCCTGCCATTAAAGGCATGGCCCAGTCCCCCGTCTCTTCAATATAAGCCCGCACAGCGGCGGACAAGGGCAGTGCTTGCCAATCTAAGCAAGCGCCCACTTGGCTTTGGCTAAGGATGTGGCCCAAATCCCCTGCCAGACCGTCTGACAAGTCAATACATGCATTCGCTGAATCCACCAACGCCAGCCCTGCTTCAATTTGCGGATAAGGCTTGTTAAAACGCTGTTCGGCGGCTGTAGGATGGGAACAAATGTAGCCTTGGGCAATTTTTAAGCCTAAGCCAGCATCGCCTAAGTTGCCGGTCATAAAAATATAATCACCCGGTTGCGCGGTTGACCGCTTCAGGGCTTTGCCGGTAGGTATCAGCCCCAATGCCTGAAGGGTGAGTGTCAACGGCCCTTGGGTGGTGTCGCCGCCAATCAAATCAACTTGATAACGCGCTGCCAAGTTGAGCAGCCCCTTAGCAAAAGCGGCTAACCAAGCTTCATTGGTGTCAGGCAAGGTCAAGGCTAGGGTGATGGCAATCGGTTTTGCACCCATGCTGGCAAGGTCGCTCAAGTTGACCGCCAATAATTTATGCCCCAAGCTTTCCGCATCGGCCCCGGCAAAAAAATGCACGTTTTCAACCATGGTATCGGTGGTGATTGCCAGCTCATAGCCTTGCGGCACGGTCAATAATGCGCAATCGTCGCCTACCCCCAAGCGCGTAGTAGTGTTTTGCGCTGGCCGAGTAAAATATTTTGCGATTAAGTCAAATTCTGCAATCGACATAGGCAATCAGTTAAGCTGATGGCAGCGTTATTGTTTCGCGGCTCGCGCCTTAATTTCCACCGCCCGCTTGTCTTGGGCAATTTTGTCCAAAATGCCATTGACGTAACGATGGCTGCCGTCTGCCCCAAAATATTTGGCAAGGTTAATGCTCTCGTTAATGATGACCCTATAAGGCATGTCCAAGCGATACAATAATTCGTAAGTGCCTAGCCGTAGAATCGCCCGCTCGACCGGATCAACCATATCGACGGGCCGGTCAACAAATTCACTCAGTGCCGCGTCGATAGCCTCAAGATGTTCTGGCACACCGTGGAACAATTCGGCAAAATAATTTTTCTGCACATCTTGCAGACGGTCTTCTTCGTGAAACTGCACTTCAATCTGGCTTAGGTTTTGTCCGGTCATTTGCCATTGATACAGCGCTTGGACAGCCGCTTGTCTGGCATTGGTGCGAGCCTGGCTCATTAAATTTCCAGGCTATTGAATAGACTGACCATCTCGATAGCGGACAATGCCGCTTCAGCCCCTTTATTGCCCGCCTTGGTGCCGGCCCGTTCAATGGCTTGTTCAATGGTGTCCACTGTCAACACCCCAAAACTGACCGGTACATCATGGTGCAATGACACCTGCGCCAAGCCCTTCACGCACTCGCCCGCCACGTATTCAAAATGCGGCGTGCCGCCACGGATGACCGCACCCACAGCAATAATTGCCGCATATTTTTTGCTGGCGGCAATGCGCTGTACAACCAGCGGCAACTCAAATGCACCCGGTGCCTTGACCAGATGGATGTCATCCCTGTCCACACCATGCCGTATCAAAGCATCTATCGCGCCCGCTTCCAGCTGCTCAACAATGAAGCTGTTGAAACGCGAGGCGACAATACAGAATTTTGCATCGGATACCGAAAACACGCCTTCAAAAGTTTTTATTTTTGCCATTTTTTTCTCTATAGTTAGACTGTATTGGCGGCATGACAGTGTAATATCTGTAACTTATTACACGCGATGGATGCCTTCGCTGGGCTAATAAGGTTACCGCCGGCCACTTTTAACGGACTAGCTTAGCATTAATGCCGCATTGTGGAAACAGCCTAGAAGCCAGCACAACGGTTCTGATGGGTAACCCTCAGTATTTATGACAACAAACAGGAGCGGCTTACATGGCCACCATTAAGAACATTATTTTCGACTTAGGCGGTGTCATTATCAACTTGGATATGCCGCGCACCAACCGCGCTTTTGAAGCCTTAGGCATTGCCCAGTTTGACAGCATTTTCAGCCAATTGTCACAAACACCGTTGTTTGATGATTTTGACAAGGGTGTTATTTCGGAACAAGCATTTTTCGGTGCCATCAAATCCCAATTTAGCTTGCCGCACCCACTTGAGGCGTTGGAGCAGGCATGGAATGCCATGTTACTGGATTTTCCCGCGCATCGGTTACAGCAATTACTGGACTATAAGCAACGCTATAACACCTATTTGTTGAGCAACACCAATGCCACCCATATCCGCTGTTTTGAGAAAACCTTGGCCGATAGCCATTCCGTGGCCAATTTGCAGCCATTTTTCAATAAAGTGTATTACTCGTGTGAAATACACCTACGCAAGCCGGATAAGGCCATTTTTGAGAGGGTCTTGCAAGAAAACGGCCTACAAGCTACAGAAACCGTGTTTATTGATGACACGCTGATGCACGTCGAAGCGGCGCGGAGCGTAGGTATTCACGCCCATCACTTGCCCAAAGGCCACGAGTTTAAAGCAATGTTGGATGAGTTGCTTTGAACCAGGCCCAGGCTAAATGCCAATGCCGATATTACGCAAAGACAAGCCGCGTAGGAGTGAGCCATGCCCGCAATCAACAGGACATCAGCAACCATTATTATCAGGCAGCACGGACATTACGGATTGGGCAACATCAGTTAAACGGCTTGACAAACCAGGCAATTAGGGAATGTTGATAGACAGACCAAGAAGCAGCCCCCATCACTTATCTGGAGCCCCACATGCGTAAAAATAATCCTTTCTTAAAGCACGTGGCATTTTTTCTGTCTTGCCTGCCTTTTATGACCTCCGTTGAGGCGGCGCAGCTAACCGTAGGCCAACCGGCCCCGCCATTTCAATTGCAAGCCCAAGATGGCAGTATGGTCAGTTTAGCGGCACGGCAAAACACGGGGTGGACAGTGTTGTATTTCTACCCAAAAGCCGGTACACCGGGCTGCACCACCCAAGCCTGTGCCTTTCGTGACGCCATCCTGACCATCCGCAAACAAAATGCCGAGGTCTATGGCATTAGCACCGATGAAGTGAAAAACTTACTGGATTTCCATCAAAAACACAAACTGTCATTCATCTTATTGGCTGACCCCGATGCCAAAGTAACAGACGCTTATGGTGTAAAAATGCCAGTGTTGAAAATGGCAAAACGCTGGACATTCATCATAGACCCTGCTTTGGTGATCCGTAAAATTGATGACGATGTGGATCCTGCGCTGGATGCCCAACGGGTTGTTGAAGAGCTTAAGCAATTGCAATCAGGCGCGGATTAAACCGTGCCGGTATTCGATAATTCAAAGAAGGGCTTAAATGCTAGCGGCAAACGGTTCAGCCTCAACGATATCCCCTATATTTACCCCCCCGCACTCTGCTGGCAGCACAATAAAACAATTGCTTTTGCTCAACGGGGCGAGCAAATGCGAACCCTGCCCCCCAGCAGTTGACACCCTTAAAACCCCCTCGTCGTCTTGGCTCAAAATACCACGCTGAAATTCCATACGGCCTTTGCTCTTATGCAGAGTAGAACTAGCGATGGCATTAAGCCGCAGCCGTTGTTTGGGCCGCATACCCGCCAACTGCTCCAGTGCTGGTGCTACCAATGCCTGAAAAGTCGTTGCCACTGCCACCGGATTACCCGGCAAGCCAAACACAAAGGTCTTGCCAATGTTGCCGAATGCCATTGGTTTGCCCGGTTTAATGGCAATTTTCCAGAAGGCCACTTGTCCGCAATGAGCCAGTGCTGCTTTAACAAGGTCGGCATTGCCCACTGATACCCCCCCTGTGGTGATAATGGCATCAGAGACTTCAGCGGCTGCCAGCAGGGTTTGTTGCAAGAGTGGCAGGTCATCGCCAATAATACCGGCATCATGCACATGGTATGTGGGGTCAGCGAGCAGCCCCAACAGCAAATAGCGGTTGCTGTCATAGATTTTCCCGGTCACCAATGCCTGGCCTAAAGCTGCCAGTTCGTCGCCCGTGGAAAAAATAGTGACGTGCAAGCGTCGCTTAACGTTGATTGCAGCAATCCCCGCCGAAGCTAATAAAGCTATATCGTATGCTGTCAGTTTTTTGCCACTATTGACCAAGCAACCGCCTTGCTGCACATCCTCTCCGGCTGCCCTGATGTTTTGCAGGCAGGCAGTATCGGCAGGAAAATGGACAAGCGCCCCATCCACCTGCACATGTTCTTGCATCACCACCGAGTCTGCCACCAAAGGCACTACCGCGCCGGTGAAAATCCTGACGCACTGGCCTGCTTGCAGTTGTCCGGTAAAAGGCAAGCCGGCCCAAGCGGTGCCGACCACTTCCAAAGTAAACGCTTGCCCTACCACGGCACTGGCACTGGCAAAAGCATAGCCATCCATGGCGGCATTCCGGTCAAAAGGCATGGCAATGGGTGAGTGGAGGGCTTCTGCGGTCACCCGACCCAAAGCCTCCAACAAACCAACTTGTTCAATAGTGTTAACGGGAGTTATTGCCACAAGGATTTTTGTCAAGGCTTCATGCAAGACCAACAACGGGCCGCTCTGCACACTACTACAACTGTCTATCATAATGCTCCCAAAAATTGCTTGATGATAAAATGGCACACCAAGTGAGGCTGGTTAATGTCCAATTGCGGCAAATAGTTCGGCACAACCAGTGGGCTGTCGCTGGCAATGGCGATAATGTCGGGGTCATGCGGGTATAACAAAGGATGGTTCAATACGGGGCGGTGCAGCTCAATTTTAGGAAAATGTTCCGACTTAAACCCCTCAACCAACACCAAGTCCAAGCCTATTGGGTTAAACAACCGCAACTGGTCAAGCATTCGAGGTTCTTGGGGCGGGTTGATTTCGGTAATAATGGCTCGTCGGCGACTAGATACAATCATGACCGGTGAAGCCCCCGCTTCCCGCAACCGATAACTGTCCTTACCCGGCTTATCAATGTCAAAATCATGATGCCCGTGCTTGATTAGGCCAACCTTAAGGCCTTGCTGCGTCAGTAACGGGATTAGTTGTTCCAACAAGGTGGTCTTGCCGGTACCGCTAAACGCGGCAAACCCCAAAACGGGGACGGCTGGCTGATGCATTGGGATGTTTATTAATCGGATGGTTGCACTAAGTGTATCGGTGTATTCTAAGGCATTATCAACCCTGAATCATTAAGCGAGGAGAATACTTTGATTCGCATCATTCTGCTATTGCTGCTGATTATTATTGCCTACTGGGTGTTGCGCGGGTTGCTAAAAAAAAATGCGCCTTGGTTACGCGCCTACTCGCGCCAGCTATTCAGTGTCGCCTTGCTGGCAGGTTTCATGTTATTGGCAGTCTCCGGACACTTAAACGGCTTGCTGGCTCTTATTGGCCTTACCTTGGCCTTTGCCGCCCGGCTTGTGCCCAGCCTATTGGCTTACGCACCACAACTGCATCGGTTATGGATGCACTATCAAGCGGGCAAACAACAGTCATCCGGTCAAGAAAGCAGGCAGGGCGGCGGCAAAAACAATTTGTCGGAACAAGAAGCTTACGAGGTGTTGGGACTTAAGCCAGGCGCTTCCCGACAAGAAATCATTGAAGCCCATCGCAAGTTGATTCAAAAACTGCACCCCGACCGTGGTGGCACCGATTACCTAGCGGCAAAAATTAATCTGGCCAAAAAAACATTGCTGAAAAGTTAGGCGTTGCTGGTCACGGACATAACTCGCCCCTACACGGCTTTTATAAGTTTGTATTGCACCGCAACTTCTCATTAATTGCTACGACTACTACAGGGTTTTCAGCTCATGTTAATTTAAAATTGGGCGGCATGTCTATACCCAATCAACTTGAAGGCACTGTGCTTATCGTTTGAAAGTTATCATTAATTCTTGAGCCGAGGAAGCCTTTAATTTTCGGGATGGGTACGGAAAAGAAAAGCGAGAGCTGCTCACGGAATGCCCGGGCGGATTCAAAGACCACGTTATTACGCACCTGTTCGTTCATCACCTTCCATAACCTCTCAATGGGGGTTGAGATTAGGGCTGTGGCGGCAGGTAGTGGCGTTCAATGTTATGTGACAGGGCCGCCTCCTTGACGGCTTTGCTTCGGTGGTAGCCCGATTGGCCTAAGATGATGTGCAGTTTTTCTGCTTGCGGGTGGACCCACTTAAGTCTGCCTTAAGTGACAAATTTAGGGGGAAAGTGATGTTTTCATCCTGACAATTTATATGCGCTTGCTTTGATTTCTTGCAGCAATACGGCGGCAAAATTGCTATGGTGTTAGAATAAGCGGATTTAAAGAGGCATGTATGGGGCTGTCAGCCTGACAAACACGGCTGTTAAATAATTGTATCGCTATGGATATGCCCTATCGCTCAGCAAATAGTTAACACACCCTTAACCCTAGGAGAATACAATGAGTTTTGAAAACTTTATTAGCCAACTGAAAGAAAAAGCCAACGAACTGAAAACCGAGGCTTTGAAATTTAAAAATAAAGACTTCCTTAATGCGGCAATGGCGGGGTCGGCGTTGATCGCTTTGGCAGATGGCAGCATTAGTGCCGAGGAAAAGCAAAAAATGATCCGTTTTATTGAAACCAATGATGCTTTGTCGGTGTTCACCACCAGCGATGTTATCAAGGCGTTTCAAGATTTTGTCGGCCAACTGGAATTTGACACTGATATTGGTGAAGCTAAAGCCTATCAGGCCCTAGGAAAAATGAAATCCAATATCGAGGCGGCGCGTTTATTGTTGCGTATGATTATTGCCATTGCCTCGTCAGACGGCAATTTTGATAGTTCGGAAAAACGCGTGGCGGCAAAAATTGCCCGTGAATTGGGCTTGAATCCGGCTGAGTTTGAATTGGCTTAGCCCAACAGGAACGCGACAAGGCGGAACGTGGACGGGCATTGCTGGCACAAGCCAAGCACGGCGAGTGTATGGGCTGCCGCTGAAAATCTTGGAAGCGGAACGAAGAGAAGCGAAGATTTTTAGTCCCCGATAGCCATAGGGCCGGGCGGGTTGCCGTAGCGTAGCGGAGGCAACCTGCAAGG
>CAIYOW010000003.1 GCA_903927955.1 uncultured Methylococcaceae bacterium
ACGATGAGTCCTTTTCAGCATGGTGAGGTGTTTGTCACTGAGGATGGGGCTGAGACAGATTTGGATTTGGGCCATTATGAGCGGTTTTTAAAAACCACCATGACCAAAAAAAATAACTTCACCACCGGCCAGGTCTATGACACGGTATTGCGGAGTGAACGCAAGGGTGAATATCTTGGCGCGACCGTGCAAGTTATCCCGCATATCACCGATGAAATCAAAACCCGTATCTACCAAAGTGCCGGTGAAACCCTAGAGTCCGGCGGCCGATCTTCAGCCAATACCAACGGCGTGGACGTGGCGTTGATTGAAGTGGGCGGTACAGTGGGCGATATTGAATCGCTGCCGTTTTTGGAAGCCATTCGGCAAATGCGCTTTGAATTGGGTACAGAACGCTCCTTGTTTATCCACCTGACGCTGGTGCCCTATATCCGTTCCGCTGGCGAAATTAAAACCAAGCCCACTCAGCATTCGGTTAAAGAATTGCGTAGCATTGGTATCCAGCCGGATATTTTGATTTGCCGCTCAGAGCAAGAAATTCCAGCCAGTGATCGGCGCAAAATAGCGCTATTCACCAATGTGGAAGAAAAAGCGGTTATTTTTGCGGTTGATGCCGATTCTATCTACCGGATACCGTTATTGTTGCACCACCAAGGCCTAGATGAGATTGTCATCAATAAATTAAGGATAAATGCCCCGCCCGCTGATTTGGCTGAATGGCACAATGTATTGGACGGTTTGGCGCATCCGACTGCAGAGGTGGTGGTGGGCATTGTCGGAAAATATGTCGATCATTCTGATGCCTATAAGTCACTCAGTGAGGCCTTAATACACGCCGGTATCCATACCCGCATCAAAGTTAAGATTGAATACATTGACTCGGAAACTATCCAAGATGAAGGGGTTGCCCGTCTGAAATCCTTGGATGCCATACTGGTGCCCGGCGGTTTTGGCGAGCGTGGCATTGAAGGTAAAATCGCCACGGTGCGGTTTGCCCGTGAAAATAACATCCCTTATCTGGGTATCTGCTTAGGGATGCAGGTGGCGGTGATTGAATTTGCCCGTGATCGGGCCGGTTTGGAAGGTGCCCATAGCAGCGAATTTTTACCCACTTCCCCCCACCCCGTCATTGGCCTGATCACCGAGTGGCAAGCCGATTGCGGCAAGCTGGAAGTGCGTGATGAAAATTCCGACTTGGGGGGGTCGATGCGTTTGGGAGGCCAGCAATGCCGTTTGCAGACTGACTCATTGGCATATCGGTTGTACCAAAAAGATGTCATAACAGAACGGCATCGCCATCGTTATGAATTTAACAACCACTATATTAATGTGTTGGAACAGGCGGGTATGCGTTTTTCCGGCAAATCCATCGATGGACGCTTGGTGGAAGTGATAGAAATTCCCGAGCACCCTTGGTTCTTAGCTTGCCAGTTCCACCCAGAATTCACCTCCACGCCTCGCCGGGGTCATCCGCTGTTTTCTGGCTTTGTGGCGGCGGCACTTAAGCATAAATCAGGGCAATAAGCGGTTTGCCAAGCAAACGGCGTTAACGGGAGCTTATAACATCGTGGGAGTTTACTATGGCGACCATCACCGAGTTATCGCAATTGGATTTAAAGCAAACTTATAGCTATGCCGATTACTTGACTTGGCAGTTAAATGAAGCGGTTGAGTTGGTTAAAGGCAAAATTATGGTGATGTCGCCTGCGCCGAACGTCAATCACCAAACCATCTCAATGGCTTTAAGTGGCGAGCTGTTTAATTATTTCAAACATAAACCGTGCCGCGCATTTGCTGCGCCATTTGATGTGCGCTTATACGACCGTAACAAGTCTACCCTAACAAGCCAAGCTATTGACACCGTTGTGCAACCCGATTTATGTGTGGTTTGCAATCTTGAATTGCTGGATAAACAAGGCTGTAACGGTGCGCCGGATTGGGTTATTGAAATACTGTCGAAAGGCAATTCAAAACGGGAAATCCAAGTAAAATTTCAGCTTTATCAAGAAAATGGTGTGCAAGAGTATTGGTTGGTTTATCCTGAAGTGGAGGCAATCCACCAATTTGTGCTGGATGATCAGGGCCGCTATCAACTGAAATATATGTATGCCGAAGACGATCTTGCGGTGCCGTCATTGTTTCCTGATTTAGCCATTAATTTGACCGAACTTTTTGAAAACTGTGTGGACGGCTGATAATCCGCCCAAGCTATCTTTTTTATATTACAAACGAGAACATTCATGCAATTATGCGGCTTTAAAGTTGGCCAAGACCAACCCTTATTTTTAATCGCCGGGCCTTGTGTCATAGAAAGCGAACAATTGGCTTTGGATACTGCGGGCTTTCTTAAGGAACTCACAACACAGTTGGGCATCCCCTTTATCTATAAATCGTCGTTCGACAAAGCCAACCGTTCTTCCCATGAAAGCTTTCGTGGTTTAGGCACGGAACGTGGTTTGGCAATATTGGCTAAAGTCAAAAAACAAATAGGCGTGCCGGTATTGACCGATGTGCATGAGGATACGCCGCTTGCGGAAGTTGCCGATGTTGTCGATGTACTGCAAACCCCCGCTTTTTTATGCCGCCAGACTAACTTCATCCAACGCGTTGCTGCATTGGGCAAACCGGTCAATATCAAAAAAGGTCAGTTCCTGGCCCCTTGGGATATGGCCAATGTTGCCAGCAAAGCCAAAGTGACAGGCAACCAGCAAATTATGGTATGCGAGCGAGGCGTATCGTTTGGCTACAATAATCTGGTTTCTGATATGCGCGCCTTGGCGGTGATGCGGGCGACCGATTGCCCAGTGGTGTTTGATGCCACCCACTCGGTGCAGTTACCAGGTGGGCAAGGCAAAAGTTCAGGCGGTCAGCGCGAATTTGTCCCTGTTTTGGCGCGCGCAGCAGTGGCGGTCGGGGTTGCGGGCTTGTTTATGGAGACCCACCCCAATCCTGCCCGAGCCAAAAGTGATGGCCCGAATTCTTGGCCTTTGCATCGCATGTCCGAGCTGTTGGAAACCTTAATGCTGTTAGACAAAGCAGTCAAAAGCCAGCCATTTATTGAAAGTACACTGTAACACCTTTAAAACAAGCCGCTATGTCCGCCATCACTGACATATCGCAACTTGATCTTAAGGCCAGTTACAGCTATGCCGATTATTTGACATGGCATTTAAATCAAGCGGTGGAGTTGATTAAGGGCAACATCCAATTGATGTCCCCTGCACCTAATGTTAAGCATCAGCGTATCTCATGGCGTATCAGCGGGTGCTTGTTCAATTACTTGGAACAAAAGACCTGTAGTGCTTTTGCCGCACCATTCGATGTCCGTTTATACGACCGTAACCAATCCTTGTTGGTCAGCAAGGAGATAACCACGGTCGTGCGACCTGATATTTGCGTGATTGGCGACCCGGACAAACTGGACGAACAAGTTTGCAATGGTGCGCCCGATTGGATTATTGAGATATTATCTAAAGGCAACGCCAAGAAAGAGGTCAAAACCAAACATGCACTTTACGCCGAAAGCGGCGTAATGGAGTATTGGCTGGTGTTCCCTTACGAACAAGTTATCAATCAATTTGTGCTGAATGGGCAAAAACCGGTCAATATCAACTGACCAACAGCTATGCAGGGGATGATGTCGCTATACCGCACTTGTTCCCAGACTTGGCAATTGATTTGGAAGCATTGTTTAAAGAATGATTATTTTATTTTAAAGGGTGGGGCAGTCAGTGACACCACCCGATGATAGTTACCGTAAGCTCTATTTTAGAGCGTGGACGACTGAATAACTTATTACCAGCTAATTTTTCAAACCGGGTATGTGGTTAAGCCACATCCCTTATAACTTACCCCTGTATAACTTCCTTTGGAGCCTTTCAAAACATGAGCAAAATCGTAGACATTAAAGCCAGAGAAATTTTAGATTCACGCGGCAACCCCACTTTAGAAGCCGATGTAATCTTAGAATCAGGCATTATCGGCAGCGCAATGGTGCCATCAGGTGCATCCACTGGCGAGCGTGAAGCTATCGAATTGCGTGATGGTGACAAAGCCCGTTTTTTGGGTAAAGGTGTATTGAACGCAGTCAACAATGTGCGCACCGAAATCCGTGATGCTGTTATCGGCATGGATGTGGCTGACCAAGCAGGCATCGACAACAAAATGATTACCCTGGATGGCACAGAAAGCAAAGCCCGTCTGGGTGCCAACGCCCTGTTGGCGGTTTCTATGGCGGCTGCCCATGCGGCGGCAAAAGAAGCGGGTGTGCCGTTATATCGCCATTTGAACAAAACTGGCAAATTTATTTTGCCTGTGCCTATGATGAACATCATCAACGGCGGTTCACATGCCGACAACAGCGTAGATTTGCAAGAATTCATGATTTTGCCGGTTGGCGCACCCAGTTTCCGCGAAGCTATCCGTTACGGCGCAGAAGTGTTCCATAACCTGAGCAAAGTCTTAAAATCTAAAGGTTTGGCAACCACTGTCGGGGATGAAGGCGGCTTTGCGCCTAACCTGTCTTCTAACGAAGAAGCCATTAGTGTTATCCTGCAAGCTATCGAACAAGCCGGTTATAAGCCAGGTGTTGATATTTTCTTGGGATTGGATGCCGCCGCTTCTGAATACTATTCAGATAGTATTTACAACTTGGCTTCTGAAAGCAAAACCTACACTTCCGAACAAATGGCCGATTTTTTTGTTGATTGGGTCAGCAAATACCCTATTATCAGCATCGAAGATGGCTTTGACGAAAACGATTGGGATGGCTGGAAGCTGTTGACCGAAAAATTGGGCGGCAAAATTCAATTGGTCGGTGATGATTTGTTTGTGACCAACCCAAAAATCCTCAAACAAGGTATTGATAAAGGCATTGCCAATTCAATTTTGATTAAAGTCAACCAAATTGGCACATTGACCGAAACATTGGCGGCTATTGATATGGCTCATGCAGCTGGTTACACCGCAGTGGTTTCCCATCGTTCCGGTGAAACTGAAGACACTACCATTGCTGATTTGGCAGTAGCAACCGGTACCGGTCAGATTAAAACAGGTTCTTTGAGCCGTTCTGACCGTGTTGCCAAATACAACCGTTTGATGAAAATTGAAGAAGAATTGGGCGAGTTGGCCGTTTATGCGGGTCGTAGCGCGTTTAAAATGTTGTAATCGTATCTACGGCAGGGCTGTTGCCTGCTGATTGCGCTAAAGTGTCGGGCCAGGCAACTGGCCCGATTGCCACTATTTAAAGTAGCCCATGAAAATACTCATCCCCTTTTTGTTGTTGCTGATAGCTGTGTTGCAATACCGTTTATGGGAGGGCGAAGGCAGCATAAAAGAAATTAAGGCTTACCAGTTGCAGTTGGATGAGCTGAAAAAAGTTGCCGAAGAAAAAAAACAGCGCAACGATGCCTTAAAGGCAGAAATTGTGGATTTAAAAGAAGGCCAAGAAAGCCTTGAAGAACGCGCCCGCGAAGAAATGGGCATGATCAAGGAAGGTGAAACCTTTTTTCAGGTTATCGAGTGACCCGTCTGCTTTACGCCCCTCTGCTTTAATGCCTAATACTACTTGGCACGTTGGCTGAACGTAGCCGAGCCAAATCACACCATCAAGCAAATTCCGTAGCTTGCACCTTATTCAGCCAGTCCATGCACCGTATCTGGGCATCCTGAATGCCGGATGGATGCCAAAATTGGCTAAAAATAACGCCACTATCAAAATCTTATCACCATCACCAAAAAATCAATAGCTTAATTGAACGCATTTTTTAGGCATTAAAATTGCTTGATACTCTAACTGACGGGATAGTCCACGGCTATCAACCGATAGCCAAGTGTTAGCCGTTTACAGCGTTCAACATCACAGCTGTCAGTCGTCGAAAACGCCAACCCCATTGACCAGATTTTGCAACATCGGAGAAACCTAATGAGCGGAAATGCCAAACGTGTCCAAGCTATCCAAGACATCACCAGTCGCCAACCCTTATCTGTAGCAGCACCTTCACAGCCTTTAGAAAGTTTATGGGCCAGCGATGTTTTCACCTTAAACAAAATGAAAGCCAGCTTGCCTAAGGATATTTTTAAATCGCTGAAAAAAACCATCGAAGCGGGTGACCAACTGGATGTGTCGATTGCCAATGTGGTGGCGGTGGCCATGAAGGATTGGGCAATCAGTAAGGGCGCTATGTATTATGCGCATGTTTTTTATCCGCTCACCAACCTTTCCGCCGAAAAGCACGACGGCTTCATTTCCGTGCAAAGTGATGGCACGGTCATTTCCGAATTTGGCGGAAAAGTATTGGTGCAAGGCGAACCGGATGGCTCGTCTTTCCCTAATGGTGGTATCCGTTCCACCTTTGAGGCGCGTGGCTATACCGCTTGGGATGTCACCAGCCCCGCTTACATCATGACCACCGACAACGGTGCAACTTTATGTATCCCTACAGTGTTCGTCTCTTGGACGGGCGAAGCGTTGGACAAAAAAACACCATTGTTGCGCGCCAACTATGCCATGAACACTGCCGCCCAACGGGTATTGTCGTTGCTAGGCCATATTGACATTGCTCCTGTCAATTCCAGTTGTGGCGCTGAGCAGGAATATTTTTTGGTCGATGCCAGTTTTGTCAACAGCCGTCCGGATTTGTTATTGGCAGGCCGTACCCTGTTTGGTGCGCCACCCGCTAAGGGCCAGCAATTTGATGACCATTACTTTGGTGCAATTCCCGAACGTGTGCAAGTGTTCATGCAAGATGTCGAAGAACAATTGTACCGCTTGGGCATCCCCGCCAAAACCCGCCATAACGAAGTGGCACCCGGCCAGTTTGAGATAGCACCGGTATTTGAAGCCGCCAACGTTGCCACCGACCATCAACAATTGTTGATGACCGTGCTGAAAAACACTGCCAAACGCCACGGTTTGGTGTGTTTGCTGCATGAAAAACCTTTCAAGGGTGTCAATGGTTCAGGCAAGCACGTCAACTGGTCAGTTGGTAACGCCACCCAAGGCAACTTGCTGGATCCCGGCAGCACCCCGCATAGTAATTCGCAATTTTTACTGTTTTGTGCGGCGGTTATCCGTGGTGTGCATAAATACGGCCCAGTGTTGCGTGCTGCCATTGCCACCGCCAGCAATGACCATCGCTTAGGCGCTAATGAAGCCCCCCCTGCCATTATGTCGGTTTATCTGGGTTCGCAACTGGATAATGTCTTTGAACAAATCAAAAATGGCGAAATCAACAGCTCCCTTAACGCGGGCGTGATGGATTTGGGTATCAACACCCTGCCGATTTTTGACAAAGATGCCGGTGACCGTAACCGCACCTCGCCGTTTGCCTTTACTGGCAATCGTTTTGAATTCCGTGCCGTCGGCTCCGGCCAATCGGTTGCCGGCCCCTTGGTGGTGATGAACACTATGTTGGCGGATTCGCTGAATTGGCTGGCGGATGCAATGGAAGCGGAACTGGCCAAAGGCACAGCACTGGATACCGTTATATTGGGTGTGCTGAAAACCATCGCTGATGAGCATGGTGCGGTTGTGTTTGGTGGCAATGGTTATTCTGCCGAGTGGCATAAAATGGCCGTGGAAGAACGTGGCCTGTTAAACCTGCGCACTGGTGCCGATGCCTTACCGATTTTAAAAGAAGCCTATGTGGAAGAGTTGTTTGACCGCTTAGGCGTGTTGACACCGGTGGAATTGGCCAGCCGTTTTGAAATTTACGCCGAACAATACATTTTGGCGATAGAAGTGGAAGCCAAGCTGGTGGTCAGCATGGCTAAAACCGGCATTTATCCGGCGGCAATGAGCTATTTATCAGCCCTTTCTGCCACATTCACAGGCCTGAAAGGCTTAGGTGTCGAGTTGGATACCGGCAGCTTGGCTAAAGTATCGGGTTTGGTGGATGCTTTAACGGCATCGGTGGAAAAATTGTCAGCGGCTATTGCCCAACACGATTTTGCCACCCCCGAAGAACACATGCAGTTCTGCGCTAAAACCATCCGTCCGTTAATGGACGAAGTGCGTTTGTCTGCTGACGCGCTGGAAGGCGAAGTGGCGGATGACTTATGGCCCTTCCCGACTTATCAAGAAATGTTGTTCATTAAATAATAGCCACAGTGGCGTACAAAATCCGTTTTGTACGCCAACTTCGTTATTATTTACAAGCTGGCGGCAACCGCTGTATTGGCCAATCTTTTATATTTCGCTTGCCGTTTTGCTTGCAACGCTTTGGCCGCATCCGTACCAATATGCGTTTCTCCGCGCTGTTTGGCGAGCTGCACTTGCTTTTCCCGTTCAATAAAACGTATTTTGCGGTCTTGGCTAACCTTATCAAAACAATGTGGGCAACTGACCCCTTGCTGGTAATGCTCGCTGGCCTTGTCTTGCTCGGTAATCGGCATCCGGCAGGCATGGCATTGGTCGTATTGGCCTTTTTGCAACTGCAGGTTAACGGTCACCCGTTCATCAAAAACAAAGCATTCACCTTGCCACAGCGTTTCTTGTGGCGGCACTTCCTCAAGGTATTTTAAAATACCGCCTTTCAAGTGGTAAACCTCAGTAAACCCTTGTTCCTTTAAATAGGCCGTAGATTTTTCGCAACGGATACCACCGGTGCAAAACATAGCGACTTTTTTGTGTTTGCTGGGGTCTAGGTGTTGCCTGACAAATTCGGGGAACTCGCGGAAACTGTCGGTATTCGGGTTAATGGCGTTTTTAAACGTACCCACCTGATATTCGTAATCGTTACGGGTATCGACCACAATCACCTCAGGGTCTGAGATCAAGCTATTCCAATCCTGTGGCGCAACATAAGTGCCGACCACCCGTAATGGGTCTATACCCTCAATACCTA
Organism: uncultured Methylococcaceae bacterium; assembly: GCA_903927955.1. Taxonomy (GTDB): domain Bacteria; phylum Pseudomonadota; class Gammaproteobacteria; order Methylococcales; family Methylomonadaceae; genus Methylovulum. The sequence continues at coordinate 8,847 of CAIYOW010000003.1, forward strand.
GCGTGACAATTTCTTTTTTCAGCTTGACCTTGGCGCGGTTAAACGGCGGTTTGTCGGTATAAGATTCTTTATAATCCACATCCGCCAATAACGGCTCAGTTTTAAACCAATTCAACAAACTGTCAATAGCTTGCCGGGAACCCGCCACTGTACCGTTAATGCCCTCTTGCGCCAACAACAAAGTGCCACGGATATTTTGCCGCGCCATCAGATTAAGCAGCGGTTGGCGTAACGAGTGGAAATGCGGCAACGTGACAAATTTGTACAGCGCACAGACAACAATAGGGTGGTGCATAAGTAACTTCCTTAATGTAAGCCGGAACGTAAAACCGGGACAAAAAAGAGGGTTATTATAACGGTTCGGTTAAAAAATGACATCTACCGTTACACTATTTGTTGAGCTGCCGTTATTGCTGCCCGCTATTAATCAATCTAAACTAAGTAACTGATGTTAGCCAACACGTTGGCTGAGCGTAGCCTAAGCCACGGCTAGGATATGAATATCTGGGTGTACTGCCCTTCGGCGTCGCTCAGGGAACGCACGGCTGTTGAATGGCTGCCCCGTAGTCCGCTACGTTACCGATAGGCTACCCTTGTTGCGCCGTTTTCAGCAAAGCCAGCAGGTCTTGCAAGTAGGCTATTTCGCGTTTCTGATGCTCAATTATTTCTTCTTTATGGCTAACGGCTGCTTTCAGGTTTTGTATTTCTGCCGCCAATTCTTGTGATGAACCGATAATATTACAGCCGTTATCACTGTTGTCATTAATTACTGATGTTACGCACCCCGATTCCAAAAAGCGTATCATTCTAGGATGGATAAAGAAAAAACAGAGCTCTACACGGACTACCTGATTTGCAACCAAGGCTTGGCGACGGCGACTAGCCTGTCGGCGATGCTGGACGGTGA
>CAIYOW010000004.1 GCA_903927955.1 uncultured Methylococcaceae bacterium
CAAACCCCCCTTAAGCTGGCTCGGGCCTTAGAAGCCGCCGGTGTGCCTATCATCGGTACCTCACCCGATTCAATCGACTTGGCAGAAGACCGCGAACGGTTCCAAAAATTGCTCGAACGACTCAACCTTAAACAACCGCCTAATGCCACCGCCCGTTCGGTTGAGCAGGCCATCACTGCTGCCAAAGACTTAGGTTATCCGTTGGTGGTCAGACCGTCTTATGTTTTAGGCGGTCGTGCCATGGAAATAGTGTTCAACGAAGAGGGTCTGCAACGCTATATGAAAGATGCCGTGACGGTATCCAACGATTCCCCCGTATTACTGGACAGATTCCTTGACGATGCCGTAGAAATGGATGTTGATGCCATTTATGATGGCGAACGGGTTTTGATCGGTGGATTGATGGAACATATTGAACAGGCGGGGGTGCACTCCGGTGATTCGGCTTGTTCTTTGCCACCTTATGGCTTGGCAGCTGATATTCAGGACAGGCTGCGCGAACAAGTTGCCAAAATGGCCGAAGCATTGGGTGTCAGAGGGCTTATGAACACTCAATTTGCCATTCAAGGCGAAGACATTTATGTGTTGGAAGTCAACCCTAGGGCTTCACGCACCGCGCCGTTTGTGTCCAAGGCCACCGGTTATGCCTTGGCAAAAATTGGGGCACGGGTCATGGTCGGGCAAACCTTGGTGCAACAAGGTATTACCCAAGAGCGTATCCCGCCTCACTACTCGGTTAAAGAAGCGGTGTTCCCGTTTGTCAAGTTTCCGGGTGTCGATTCATTGCTGGGGCCAGAAATGAAATCCACTGGCGAGGTGATGGGGGTGGGTAAAACCTTCGGTGAAGCGTTTGCCAAATCACAACGCGCCGCCGGTATTAAACTGAACGCGTCCGGCATGGTATTGATTAGCATCCGTGATGCCGACAAAGCCAAAGTGCCGGAAATTGCCCGCATGTTGGTGGAAAAAAATTACCAAATTGTTGCCACCGGTGGCACGGCGCAATACCTAAAGGCGCAAGGCATTCCTTGCGAGGTGGTTCTTAAGGTCAATGAAGGCCGCCCCAATACCGTTGATATGATAAAAAACGGCCAGATACAACTGGTCATCAACACCACCGAAGGCAAACAAGCCATATCCGATTCATTTACCTTGCGCCGCCAAGCGTTGCAACACAGGGTAACCTATTACACTACTATGGCAGGCGCCAAAGCGGCTTGTTATGCACTCGGCGAGCTGGATGCCGGTGACGTGGTATCACTGCAAGATTTACATAACAGCCTGACTTAATAGTCGGTTATGGAAGCCTAACTACAGGAGCAATACATTATGAGCAAAGTACCTTTAACCGTCGCCGGTGCCAACAAGCTGCGTGAAGAACTGGAAGAGCTGAAAACCGTCGTGCGTCCTCGGATAATCAATGCCATTTCCGAAGCCCGTGCACATGGTGATTTAAAAGAAAACGCCGAATACCATGCCGCCCGCGAGCAACAAAGTTTTGCCGAAGGCCGCATAGCCGAAATAGAAGGCAAACTGTCCAATGCCCAGATCATTGATGTCACCAAACTGGATGCCAACGGCAAAGTGGTGTTTGGTGCCACCGTTGAGATTGAAGACATTGCCAGCGAAAAACGGGTGACCTATCAAATCGTCGGTGAAGACGAAGCCAATATTAAGGAACTCCGCATTTCCATCGGTTCCCCCATTGCCCGCGCGTTGATCGGCAAAGAAGTTGAAGATGTGGTTACCGTTAAGGCACCGGCTGGCAATGTTGAATACGAGATCATTGCTATCCAATACATCTGAGCGGCTGCGGTACAACGGCCCGATGCCATCACCATGCGGCCCTAAATGGCCGCTGGGTTCAGCACATGAGCAGCCAAAATGGCGGCGGTGTGCTGAAAACCACCGCCTAGACGGACTTATTTTTTAGGGTTTTTTCTGTAAACAACAGCAATTTGGCCAATCGATTGGATTAAGTCAGCACGGGTTCCCAAGCAAATGGCAGCTACAATTTCCTTGCGCGCATCCCGCTCCGCGCGCACCTTGATTTTTATCAGCTCATGGACATCCAGCGCAATTTCAATTTCTGCCAATACTGCTGGTGTTAGCCCTGCCTGACCAATCATGACAACGGGTTTTAAGGTATGTGCGTCTGCGCGCAATTGCTTCTTGTCTATGGCTATCACGTATTTTCCTAAAAAATCGTCCATTTTACACCAAAATCAAAAGAACTATGTCGCGTAGTAAAAGCAGCAACCGTTGGATGCAGGAACATTTCGACGATGAATATGTCAAATTGGCCCAGGCACAAGGCTATCGTTCACGCGCGGTTTTTAAATTGAAGGAAATACAAGAAAAAGACCTGCTTATTAAGCCGGGCATGAACATTGTTGATCTGGGCGCGGCACCGGGTGGCTGGAGCCAATATGCACGGCAACTGATAGGCAAACACAATAAAGTCGTGGCATTGGACATCTTACCGATGGAGGCACTGGACAATGTGCAGTTTATCCAAGGTGACTTCCGTGAACAAGCCATACTTGACCAACTTTATGACGTGTTGGCAGGTGAATCCATTCATTTGGTCTTATCCGACATGGCCCCGAACATGAGCGGCAATAAATCCATAGACCACCCATCTGCAATCTACCTCTGTGAATTGGCGCTGGAGGCCGCCCAAGCCGTATTGGCAAAAGACGGTAGCTTCTTGGTCAAAGTGTTTCAGGGGGAAGGGTTTGAAAAATTCCACCGCGATGTGCAGCAACAGTTCAGCAAAGTGGTCATCAGAAAACCCAAAGCGTCACGGCCCAGGAGTAACGAGGTTTATATTTTGGCCAAAGGCTTTAAATCACCTTAGCCCGCCCTCATATAGCCAAGAGACAAAAAGATGATATACCGTAAGTGGCAAATATAAATTAGCTGTAAAGTACTCCTGATATAATAGGTCAGTTTTTAAACCAAGCACTGTGAATAGCTGGGGCGTGTGAGTTGAATGAAATGTTAAAAAATGTAGTTTTGTGGGTGGTCATCGCCGTTGTGCTGATGTCTCTGTTCAACAATTTTGCCCCACAAGCCGAACGCGCGGATTCTTCGCTTTCCTACTCGCAATTTATCGAGTCCGTAAAAGCAGGTCAAGTCCAGCAAGTGATGATTGACGACCATGTCATCAAAGGCAAAATGCAAGGCGGGCAGCTGTTCAAAACCTACGCGCCGACCGACTTGCATCTGGTTGATGATCTGCTTGCCAATGGTGTTGACATCAAGGCCGTGCCGCCTGAACAGCCTTCGCTGCTGATGCAGCTGCTGGTGTCGTTTGGCCCAATGCTGTTATTGATTGCCGTGTGGGTGTTTTTCATGCGCCAAATGCAAGGCGGCGGAGCTGGCGGTCGTGGTGCTATGAGCTTTGGCAAAAGCAAGGCCCGGATGCTGGAAGAAAACCAAATTAAAGTCACTTTTGCCGACGTGGCAGGCTGTGATGAGGCTAAAGAAGAAGTCTCTGAAATGGTCGATTTTCTAAAAGACCCCGCCAAATACCAACGTCTGGGTGGCAAAATTCCGCGTGGTGCGTTAATGATTGGTCCGCCGGGTACTGGCAAAACGTTGCTGGCAAGGGCAATAGCGGGTGAAGCAAAAGTACCGTTTTTCACTATTTCGGGTTCCGATTTTGTGGAAATGTTTGTTGGTGTTGGCGCCTCCCGTGTCCGTGATATGTTTGAACAAGCCAAAAAACACGCCCCTTGCATCATCTTCATTGACGAAATTGATGCGGTAGGCCGCCAGCGTGGTGCCGGGCTTGGTGGTGGTAATGACGAGCGCGAACAAACCCTTAACCAATTGTTGGTGGAAATGGATGGCTTTGAAGGCAACGAAGGCATTATTGTCATCGCCGCAACCAACCGCCCCGACGTGCTTGACAAAGCCTTGTTGCGCCCCGGTCGGTTTGACCGCCAAGTGACAGTTGGCTTGCCCGACATTAGGGGGCGCGAACAAATCCTTGCCGTGCATCTCAAAAAAGTGCCGGCGGGTGACGATGTTGAGGCCAAATACATTGCCCAAGGCACTTCCGGTTTTTCCGGTGCCGACCTTGCCAATTTGGTCAACGAAGCCGCATTGTTTGCCGCCCGTATGAACAAGCGTGTGGTTAGCATGGTTGATTTGGAAAAAGCCAAAGACAAATTGATCATGGGTACTGAAAGGTACACTATGGTTATGGGCGAAAAAGAAAAACGTATGACCGCCTATCATGAAGCCGGTCATGCCATTGTCGGCAAGCTAGTGCCGGAACATGACCCCGTTTATAAGGTCAGCATCATGCCTAGGGGGCGTGCATTGGGTGTCACCATGTTCTTGCCGGAAAAAGACCAATACAGTGCCAGCAAGCAAAAACTGGACAGCATGATTTCCAGTTTGTACGGTGGTCGTATTGCCGAAGAGGTTATTTTCGGGTGGGAACAAGTCAGTACAGGTGCTTCCAATGACATTGAGCGCGCCACCGAACTGGCCAGGAACATGGTCACCAAATGGGGCTTGTCGCAGCGTCTTGGCCCCTTATCGTACAGTGAAGAAGAAGGTGAGGTGTTCTTGGGGCGTTCTGTCACACAACACAAATCCGTTGCTGAAGAAACCTCGCACACCATTGATGAAGAAATCCGCTGCATCATTGACCGCAATTACCAGCGGTCTGAACAGCTTATCAGGGACAATATTGACATACTTCATGCTATGTCCGATGCGCTGATGAAATATGAAACCATCGACAAATACCAGATTGATGACCTGATGGCGCGTAAGCCTGTCCGCGCACCGCAAGGCTGGGATGACATGCCGCCACGCGGTGGGGTCAGCGTTGATGGTTATACCTCTCCCAAAGGTGATGTTAAAGATGTTAAAACGGAGAACTCAATCGGGGCAACCGCCCAACAAGGTTGATAGCTTTCGTTGATCGGCCAAAAAAGGGGACGTTAAGTCTCCTTTTTTTATAGTGCATCAAACCCACCCTCCATTCTTATCAAACATAAGAAGACCGGTCACGCTAAACGACTGGCGGCAAATTATCTGCAATTGTCCACCAACACTATTGCCGCCAGTGCTTTGAGCCATTACCAGACCTTATAATAAACAAACAACTACAAACAGAGACCATCAATGGCAAGAAAATATTTTGGCACAGACGGTATTCGGGGAAAAGTCAGTGAAGCGCCTATCACCCCTGATTTTTTTCTAAAATTAGGCTGGGCAGCCGGACGTGTGTTTGCAGAAGCAGGCGACGACTTTGTGCTAGTGGGAAAAGACACCCGCATATCAGGTTATATGTTTGAATCCGCGCTTGAAGCAGGCTTGACTGCAGCAGGCGTGGACACGCGTCTGCTTGGCCCCATGCCCACCCCAAGCATTGCCTATCTTACCCGTACCCTACGCGCACAAGCGGGCATTGTCATCAGTGCTTCGCACAATCCTTATTATGATAACGGTGTCAAGTTCTTCTCTGTGTTGGGTACTAAACTGCCCGATGAAATTGAAGAAAAAATAGAGGCTTACCTCGATGCGCCGATGATAACGGTAGCATCGGCAAAATTAGGCAAGGCCAAGCGTGTCACCGACGCAGCGGGCCGATACATTGAATTTTGTAAAGCCAGCATCCCGACCCGCTATGATTTTGCAGGCATGAAAATCGTAGTCGATTGTGCCAATGGCGCAACCTACCATATTGCCCCGCCCGTTTTCAGCGAAGTGGGGGCGGATGTGGTGGCTATCGGTGTACAGCCTAATGGCTTTAACATTAATGACAATTGCGGTGCCACCAAACCGCAATTGTTGGCGGAAACCGTATTAGCGCAGCAAGCCGATTTGGGCATTGCCCTTGATGGTGATGGTGACCGCCTGATTATGGTTGACCATAAAGGCGAAATCGTAGACGGTGACGAACTCATCTATATCATAGCCAAATCAAGACTTAATGAAGGCACTATGCGAGGCCCGGTGGTCGGCACACTGATGACCAATCTGGGCATGGAAAAGGCACTGGAAAAACTAGGTATTGCACTGCTTAGGGCTAAAGTGGGCGACCGTTATGTCTTAAAAATGTTGGCTGAACACAACGGCATCATCGGCGGTGAAAACTCCGGGCATATTATTTGTTTGGACAAAACCACCTCCGGCGACGGCATCATTTCAGCCTTGCAAATCATGGCGGAAATGCAGCAGACCGGAAAAACTTTGCATCAGCTAAAAAGTGACATGCAAAAATATCCACAAATACTGCTTAATATAAAGCTCGCTGCAAAAGTCAATATCGCAGACTACCCTAACATCACCGCTGGCGTAAAAGCAGTGGAAGCAAAATTGGCAGGGCAGGGCAGGGTATTGCTCCGGGTTTCAGGTACAGAACCGTTGATACGCGTCATGGTGGAGGGCGAAGACGAGGTGACAGTAACAGCATTGGCCCAACAATTGGCGGACATCGTTAAAAATGAAATAGGCACTTGAACTAAAAGCCGTTAACCTATATCATTGGCGGTTTTATTCTATACGAGGATTAACCATGCGTCAGTCACTGGTCATTGGAAATTGGAAAATGAATGGCACCCGCGCAAGCGCCCAAGCTCTTGCCCAAGGTATCATTGCAGGATTGGGAACAAGCAGCGCAGGATTGGCAATTTGTGTACCCTACATCCATATTCCCGACATCAGCCAAATTGTCAGTGGCACCCAACTGGCGTTGGGTTCACAGAATATTGCCGATAAAGCGGCTGGCGCATTCACTGGCGAAATATCAGCGTCCATGTTAGTTGAGTTTGGTTGCCAATACGCCTTGGTAGGCCATTCTGAAAGACGCAGCTACTACGGCGATACCGATGCCACCGTAGCCGCCCGATTCGCCCAAGCACAAGAACAAAACATCATTCCTGTACTGTGCGTGGGTGAAACCCTCGAAGAACGCGAACAAGACCAAACCTTCCAAGTCATCAACAAACAACTGGATGCCGTGATTGAAGTTGCTGGCGTTGCCGCATTCAGCCGTGCTGTAGTGGCTTACGAACCCGTTTGGGCCATCGGCACAGGCAAAACAGCCAGCGACGAACAGGCACAAGAAGTGCATAGCCATATCCGCAAATACTTCGCCGACAAAGATCAAGCCATAGCCGACAAACTGCAAATACTGTACGGCGGCAGTGCCAAGCCAGATAACGCCCAAGGCCTGTTTGCCATGCCGGATATTGATGGTGGCTTAATCGGTGGGGCTTCCTTAGATGCGGAATCCTTTTTAAAGATTTATAATTCTACCAAAGCAGTTTAGATTTTCATGTATCAAATCATTATTGTTATTCATGTTATGCTAGGATTAAGCATTATTGGCTTAATCATGATGCAGCAAGGTAAAGGCGCGGATGCCGGGGCTTCATTTGGCTCAGGTTCAGCGGGATCAGTTTTTGGTGCCCAAGGCGCAGCGTCATTTTTGTCACGCACCACCGCCATTATGGCCGCATTATTTTTTGTCACTAGCCTAGGGCTGGCTTTTTTGAACAGCAAAAAAGGTCAATCATTCGACTTAATGGCACCCAGCAGCCAAGAACAACCCGCAACAAACAGTGCCCCGCCTGTTGATGGACAAAATAAAGACCTGGAAAAATTGCTGTTGGATCAGATAAAATCTCAAGAAATGCCACCCAAGGCAGCAGAAGGGGATGCTCCATCCGTTAGCACCAGCCCAACACCATCTGCTGAAATAAAAGAGACCACAGTGCCAAAAGCTGAGGCCATTAAAAAAGTGGAAGTAAACGCCCAGCCTTCAGCAGCACCTAAGGCAGCCGAAAAATAGTGACAGGTTATTGAGCCATAAAGCCGATGTGGTGAAATTGGTAGACACGCCATCTTGAGGGGGTGGTGACGCAAGTCGTACCGGTTCAAATCCGGTCATCGGTACCAAATAGACGTTCAGCAACACCCAAAGCCATACACAAGCCCTTGATTATCAACTGATCAAGGGTTTTTTTATGTCCAAAGAAAACCAATGGAAACCAGTAACAGCTTGCAATAATTGCAGTAACATTTACAGTAACGCCCACTCCCAACCACCCACAAAAAGAGGCACTGAGAGTGACATTGGCTAAAGTGGCATTTCCAGTGTCACTTGTTAAATATCACAATGTCCTTAAACTTCAACACATACGCGATGTTTATATGCCAATAGGTAAATCGATTAGAGTATATTTAGCTGACGCGACAGTAACGGGTATTAGATACGCGGAACTGGTTAACTGGACGGGTCAAGCTATAGCCGCACCCCGAAAAAGATTGGCTGAACTGAAAAATTGGCCGGAGGCAGCTAAACCCGGTGTCTACTTCCTTTTTGAAGGTCGTTTTACCGACAATAAACCAATGGCTTATATCGGTGAGTCTGAAAATGTCCTTTATCGGCTTGTATCTCATGATAAAAGTAAAGATTTTTGGGAAGCCGTTATTATTTTTACAAGCAAAGATGAAAACTTGACTAAAGCCCATATCAAGTATTTGGAATCCCGATTAGTCGTGCAAGCTAAGGCAGCCGATAGATTTACACTTGAAAATGGCAACAATCCTCCCGAAACAATGCTTCCACGCGCGGATAGGGACGCAATGGAGGAGTTTGTAGAAAATATCCGCATGATTCTTGGTGTATTAGGTTACGCAATCCTTGAGCCAAAATTTCAAGATGTCGCTGTTAAATCAGATAGTAATAATGAACCAAATAATAGCATAGACCCCATGTTAGACCTCTACTTTAAGGTGGGTAAATTAAGTGCCCGCGGTGCAGTCATAGACGAGGGTTTTGTTTTAAAAAAAGGTTCACAACTTTCTAAAGTTACTTTGGTTAGTATGCCAGCTAGGCTACTTGAAATACGAAATAGTTTTATTACACAAGGAAAGCTTAAAGATGTAGGGGAAAACCTAGTTGCTGAAGAGGATATTCTTATGAATTCGTCATCTTACGCGGCCGCATTAGTGGCGGGAACATCTAGAAGTGGCCCCCAAAGCTGGCTATCAAAAGATGGGGTGACATTAAAGCTTTTAGAAGAAAAGGCTTTAAAATAGGATGGTTGGCGGTTAGATGCATTGATCCAAGGTATGAATCAAATATTTAATGAAGTGCTTAAAAATATTTGCTAACGGTCTTATCAGCGAGTGGGTTGGTGTGCGCCCCAGGGGTCATAAAAGACACGAGCCTAATAATAGCCTTGAACTGGTTTCATTATCCTTCAAAAAATAATGGGTTGCCAAACTTATCATCACAAGCGCGGTTTAAGTGGCAGCGTTTTTAAAAGAAAACAGCAATCATCGCACCGCAACTAAAACGCCAGGCACAAAAAAGGGCGGTCGAAACCGCCCTTCATGCAGCCGTTAAAAACCCATTATTTTTTGGTTTCTTTGGCTTTTTCAGCTGGTTCAGCTTTTGCTTCCGCTGGTTTTTTCTCTTCTACTAATTTTTCATCAATGATGACTTCTTTTTCAACGGTTTTGCCGGAAGCATCTTTCACTTCCACTTCTTCAACCGTGCCTTCCACTACAGGTTTTTCGCCTTCTTTAGCAGCTTCTGGGGCTTTAGGTGGCTCTTCAGTCAATGGGATAAGGATTTCGACTTTAGCTTGTTCGCGTAAAGTTTCAATCATTTTTTGGACTTTTTGACGTTGCAGGAAAGGAGTCAATTGCTCTTTAACGGCATCCAAAGGTGGTGGCGTTTGTTTGCGTGAGTCTTCTTTTAAAATTACATGCCAGCCAAATTGAGTTTGCACAGGTGTTTTGGTGTACTGGCCTTTTTCTAGGGCGATAACCGCTTTAGAGAAGGGCTCAACCATTTGTCCGGCAGCAAACCAGCCCAAATCACCACCATTTTTGGCTTCTTTGCCGTCTAACGAGTATTTGTTGGCCAGTTTGGCAAATTCTCCGCCCTTATCCAGCTCAGCAATGATTTTTTTGGCTTCGTCTTCAGTTTTTACTAAGATGTGGCGGGCTTTATATTCTGTTGAACTGTCACCAGCCACTTTTTTGTCGTATTCGGCTTTAATTTCGTCATCAGTGACAGGGCTGGTTTTTATAAAGCTTTGCACTGCTTCCTGAGCCAAGATTGACTTTCTGGCTTCTTCAAGCTGGGCAACAATTTCTGGTGATTTATCGATGCCTTTTTTCACGGCTTCTTGCACCAGCAATTCGCGTTGTACCAGTTCTTCAACCAATTTGTCTTTAGGGAAATTTTGTCCCCGGCTACGCGCGGCAAGGTCTTTTTGTAAAGTTTCGAAAGTCGATTTGGCGATAAAGCTGCCGTTTACATCAGCAATGGCATCGGCTTTGCTGACGGTTGGGGCAGCACTGCCACCATTGCCAGCGGGTGGTTGGCAACCGGCAATCAGTGCTGAAGTAATAAGCAATGGAACGATTTTAGTTTTCATTTATAAACTTCCTTTAGTTTTTTCAGAGGGTGAAAGCGAGTTAATGCCTAGGGCATGGATTTGCTGTTTCATCATATCCCCTAGGGCCTGATAAATTAATTGATGCCGCTGCACCAGCGTTTTTCCTTCAAACGCTTCTGCTATGATCGTAATATGATAATGTCCGCCGCCCTCCCTTGCCCCGGCATGGCCGGCGTGGGCGGCACTGTTATCTATTATTTCAATTAGTTCAGGTTGCAAAGCAGCGGTCAATTGGCGTTTAATTTGTTCGGATGTCATTGTGGAAATACTTTTTTAAAGGGTTTGACCAAGACATCGGCATAAACGCCTGCCTGGCGGTAGGGGTCGGCATCGGCCCATTGCCGAGCCGCTTCGAGGCTGCCAAATTCAGCAACGACCAAGCTGCCGGTGAAACCGGCCTCGCCTGGGTTTTCATGATCTATGGCAGGGTGCGGGCCTGCTAATACAAGCCTGCCTTCATCCTGAAGCAGTTGCAGGCGTTGCAGGTGTTCGCCACGCACTGACAGCCTGCGCGGCAAGCTATCTTCCACATCTTTACTGATAATTGCGTAAAGCACAAATTATTCCTCGGTGTCTGGAATGTATTTATATAAAAATACCACTTGTAAAACAATAAAAACAACCATCAGTATTGGCACACCAAAGGTTTTGAACGTTACCCAGTCATCAGTGCTGAAATTATACATGACATATACGTTAATAAAGCCAACACTTAGAAAAAAGCAGCCCCATAAATTGTTCAGGCGCTTCCAGATAACAGCGGGCAAGGTTAAGTTGGCCGACATCATCCGCTCAATAAGATTTTTTTTGCCGATGAACTGGCTGCCTAAAAAAGTCAGGCCAAACAACCATTCAATGATAGATAATTTCCATTTGATAAACAGCTCGTTCTGCAGGTACAGGGTTGCCCCGCCAAATACTATCACCAAGGCCAGTGTCACCCATTGCATGGTTTCCACCTTGCGGTACTTAATGGCGGCAATGCCTACCTGAAGTGTTGTTGCCACCATTACTGTGGCAGTGGCGGTATAAATATCGTAAGCTTTATAAGCAATAAAAAATAGGAGAATAGGGAAAAATTCGTATATCTGTTTGAGAAGCTGATTCATAATAGCCGATGCAGGGAAGCCTCTAGGGCGATGGTTGTGGTGGCTGCATTTGTGCAGCTGCACGTTTGGGCTATTGTAAAATCATTGCCGGTGAATGTACATGTTTGGCTAACCCTTTCTGTTAGAATGCCATAAAACAGCCCAAAAAAACAACAATAAGGCTTCAGTTTTAGTGTTATGCCCGCCACAAAATCCAAGAAGGCAGTTTTCTGACTGCGCTGCTTTAAACATTTTATTCGACCTGATAGGAAACCCCATGATAGACGAAACCCAACAAACCGAATTGGAAGCGGCTGCGTTTCGGCAGTTGCTGGTGCATTTGCAACAACACCCGGAAGCACAAAATATTGAATTGATGTTGTTGGCGGATTTTTGCCGCAACTGTTTGGCAAAATGGTATAAGGCCGCCGCCGAACAGCGCGGTATTGCCATTGATTACGAACAGGCTAGGGAATACGTTTATGGGATGCCCTATAGCGAATGGAAAGAACGCTTTCAACAGGAAGCCACTGCAGAACAATTGTCCGCCTATGAACAGAAAGTGCAAGCAAAGGCGGCTGTCAATTGACAGTTTGCTCGTGGGCTGTTATTTTCAATTGGCACTCACTGCATTAGAGTGCCAATTTAATTATCGGGGCGGATGTGGCTAATCAAGCGCAAATTTTAAACGGGCGATCACTGCAATTACTTAAAACACTCATTGAACGCTACATCAGCGATGGCCAGCCGATAGGCTCGCGCATCCTGTCAAAAGATTCCTCATTAAACCTAAGTCCGGCCACTATCCGCAATGTCATGGCGGACTTGGAGGATTTGGGCTTGGTGCACTCGCCCCATACCTCGGCGGGCAGGGTGCCTACCGTTGAGGGTTATCGGCTGTTTGTTGATAGCTTGCTTACCGTCAAGCCGTTGGATTCTAAAGAAGTGCAATGCCTGCATCAAGGCTTGTTGGCGCAAGGTGATGGGGGCGATGTGGTTGGCACGGCATCAAGGCTGCTGGCAGATTTGACGCAAATGGCAGGTGTGGTCACTTTGCCTAAACGTGAATTGGTATGCCTTCGCCATATTGAGTTTTTGCCTTTGTCCAGTGGCAGGGTGCTGGTTATCTTTGTCACCAATGAACAAGAAGTCCATAACAAAATTATCCACACTAACCGCTTGTTTAGCCCTGCCGAACTGCAACAGGCAGCCAACTATCTCAATTCTGTTTATAGCGGGCTAAGCCTTGCTGTAGTCCGTGAAGCCATATTAAAAGAACTGCAAGAAGATCAAGAGCGCATGAATCAAGGAATGCTGTTGGCGATTAAAATGGCACAGCTGACGTTTGCAACCGACACCAGCCAAGATGATTATGTCCTGACCGGCGAAACCAACCTGATGGGATTTAATGAATTGTCAGGTCGCGACCATCTGAAGCAACTGTTTGAAGCTTTTAACCAAAAACAAGCGGTGATCCACTTACTGGATCAATCCATGAAATCAGAAGGTGTGCAAATTTTTATCGGTAAGGAATCTGGTTATCAGGCTTTTGACCAATGTAGCTTGGTCACGTCTTCTTATTCGGTCAATGATGAAGTGGTGGGTGTATTGGGTGTGATAGGGCCTACCCGCATGTCGTATGAAAAAGTCATCGCTTTTGTTGATGTCACTGCAAAATTATTGGGTGCGGCCTTGAATCCCAAGCCAACATCCCCATTATAAGTGACAAAATAGCCCGATTTAGGTTGCCCACCTCGCCGCCTAATAGGCCATTGACCACCTATCAACACAACAAACCGTTTAAGGTAAAAAAATGAGTAAAGAACAGGAAGCACCCGAAATTGCCACTGAACCAACGATTGAACCAGCCGTTGAGCCAACTGTCGCTGAGCAGGACATTGGCACCGAAGCTGTTGCCGAACCTGCCGCACACACTGAAGTGGGCGATCATGAATACACCTTGGAGGAACTAAAACAAGAATTACAAGAAACCAAGCAAAAGGCTCATGAAAACTGGGATAAAGCGGTTCGTGCCCAAGCAGAAATGGAAAACATCAAACGCCGCACCTCAAAAGACCTGGAAGACGCGCATAAGTTCGCCTTGACCGGTTTCGCCAAAGAATTATTGTCAGTGATGGATAGCTTGTTGCTGGGGTTACAGGCCGCAATAGGCGACAATGCGGAAGTCACCAAATTCAGGGAAGGCAGCGAACTGACCCTTAAACAACTGGAAGCCGCGTTCGCCAAATACAATATTATTGCTATAGACCCGCAAGGTCAGCCATTTAATGCCGAACATCACCAAGCCGTTATGACGCAAGTGGCGGAAGGTGTTGAAGCCAACACAGTGATCACCGTTTTCCAAAAAGGCTATCTGCTGAATGGGCGGTTATTGCGTCCGGCTATGGTCGTGGTGGCAAAAGCCGCAGAATAAATACTTGAATACCGCAAAAACGGCCTTATATCGGTAATAACTTTTAATTCACATAAAAATAATTCGGAGCATTCAATGGCTAAAATAATTGGCATAGACTTAGGGACCACTAACTCTTGCGTGGCAGTACTGGAAAACGGCGTTGCAAAAGTAATTGAAAACAGCGAGGGTGCACGCACCACTCCCTCTATCATTGCGTTCAGCAATGACGATGAAGTGTTGGTTGGACAATCCGCAAAACGCCAAGCGGTCACCAACCCGCAAAACACTTTATTTGCGATTAAACGACTGATCGGCCGTCGCTTTACTGATGATGTCGTACAAAAAGACATCAAAATGGTGCCTTATAAAATTGTCGGTGCTGATAACGGTGATGCGTGGGTTGAAGTCCACGGCAAAAAAATGGCGGCACCGGAAATTTCCGCCCGTGTGTTGATGAAAATGAAGAAAGATGCCGAAGCCTATTTGGGCGAAACAGTCACTGAAGCGGTCATTACTGTACCGGCTTATTTCAATGACTCGCAACGTCAGGCCACTAAAGACGCGGGCCGTATCGCTGGCTTGGATGTTAAACGTATCATTAACGAACCCACTGCTGCGGCATTGGCGTTTGGTATGGACAAACCCAAAGGCGACACTAAAATTGCCGTATATGATTTGGGCGGCGGCACATTCGACATTTCTATCATTGAAATTGCCGAAATTGATGGCGAACACCAATTTGAAGTGTTGGCAACCAATGGCGATACTTTCTTGGGTGGTGAAGATTTCGACTCCCGTGTTATTGAATATTTGGCGGAAGAATTCAAAAAAGACACCGGTGTTGATGTCCATAACGACCCATTGGCTTTGCAACGTTTGAAAGAAGCGGCGGAAAAAGCCAAAATCGAACTGTCTTCCAGCCACCAGACAGATGTCAATTTGCCTTACATCACTGCCGATGCGACAGGCCCCAAGCATCTTAATGTAAAACTGACCCGCGCTAAATTGGAGTCTTTGGTTGATGAATTGATAACGCGCACCAAAGCACCTTGCGAAATGGCATTGAAAGACGCTGGCGTCACCGCTTCGCAAATCCAAGATGTTATTTTGGTGGGCGGCCAAACGCGGATGCCAAAAGTGCAAGAAATGGTCAAAAGCATATTTGGCAAAGAACCGCGTAAAGATGTCAACCCCGATGAAGCGGTTGCTTTGGGTGCGGCAATCCAAGCGGGTGTGTTGTCCGGTGATGTCAAAGACGTGTTGTTGCTGGACGTTATCCCACTGTCATTGGGTATCGAAACCATGGGCGGTATCATGACCAAGCTGATAGAAAAGAACACCACTATCCCGACCAACGCCGCGCAAGTGTTTTCTACCGCCGACGACAATCAGACTGCGGTGACTATCCATGTGCTGCAAGGCGAGCGTGAAAAAGCATCAGCCAATAAGTCCTTAGGCCGTTTCGATTTGGCGGACATACCACCCGCACCGCGTGGCATTCCACAAGTTGAAGTGTCTTTTGATATTGATGCCAACGGTATTCTGAATGTGTCTGCGAAAGACAAAGCCACTGGCAAAAAACAATCTATCATCATTAAAGCCTCTAGCGGCTTGTCTGATGATGAAGTGGATCGTATGATCAAAGATGCCGAAGCCCATGCCGATGAAGACCGTAAATTGCATGAATTGGTACAAGCCCGCAACCACGCTGATGGCATGATCCATGCCACCGAAAAATCGCTGAAAGAATTTGATGGTCAAGTTGAAGCTGACGAAAAAGCCAGCATTGAAGCCGCTATAGAAGCCTTGAAAGAAGCGGTTAAAGGCGACGATAAAGAAGCGATAGAAAGCAAGACCAATGCCCTGACAGAAGTGGCTGGAAAACTGGCTGAACGCGTCTACGCACAAAAAGGTGCGGCTGATGGCGCAACCAGTGATGCTGGTCATGCACAGGCTAAAGCCGATGATAGCGTGGTGGATGCTGAATTTGAAGAAGTCAAAGACGACAAGTAAACCGTAGTGCTGATTTGCCGGAAGGCGAAGCCAGCATAAATTCGTCGGGCGGCCTTTTAAATTTGGGTCGCCCCTCGGATTTTTTGTGCTTTAAAGGGTTATTAGGCTAGCCTGGTCAGAAAGTTTGCCAAGTACCTAAAGCATAAGCATTGCTTGCTAAATAATTGACCGTAACTATCCATTAAACCAGTTAAATAATCACTCATGGCAGCAAAAGAAGATTACTACAAACTGCTTGGTGTTGAACGAAACGCCAGCGATGAAGAGCTTAAAAAGAAATACCGCAGTTTGGCAATGAAGTTTCATCCAGACCGCAATGCCGACAATCCAGAAGCGGCGGAGGTAAAATTTAAGCAAATCAAAGAAGCTTATGAAGTGTTGTCGGATGCCAAAAAACGCGCAGCTTATGACCAGTTTGGTCATGCTGGTGTGGATGCTTCAATGGGCGGCAGGCCTGCTGGTGCTGAAGGCTTCAGTGATATTTTCGGCGATGTGTTCGGTGATATTTTTGGCGGTGCCAGACAACAGCGCGGCGGTGTCCAGCGTGGTGCCGATCTACGCTATAACCTAGAAGTGACACTCGAAGAAGCGGTTGCCGGTACGGAACAAAAAATCCGCATTCCGGTATTGGTCACTTGTGGCGAATGCGCCGGTTCGGGTGCCAAAAAAGGCTCAAGCCCGGTGATCTGCACCACCTGTCATGGGCATGGTCAAGTCCGTATGCAGCAAGGCTTTTTTTCGGTGCAACAAACCTGCCCTACTTGCCGTGGCACAGGCAAGCAGATCAAAGACCCTTGCGGCAAATGTTATGGGCAAGGCCGCGTCCAAGAAACCAAAACCTTATCAGCAAAAATTCCTGCTGGGGTCGATAACGGTGACCGTATCCGTTTGCAAGGTGAAGGCGAAGCGGGCGAGCGTGGTGGCCCGGCCGGTGACTTGTATATTGAAATCCATGTCAAACCCCATGAGATTTTTAACCGTGATGGTGCCAATTTATCGTGCGAAGTGCCCATCAGTTTTGTTGTTGCCTGTTTGGGTGATGAAATCCATGTGCCGACCCTGAATGGCAAAGTGTCCCTGAAAATACCTGCCGAAACACAGACTGGCAAAGTGTTCAGGCTGCGTGGCAAAGGCGTTAAGCCCGTCCGTGGCGGCCCGATTGGTGATTTGCTTTGTAAGGTTGTCATCGAGACCCCCGTCAACCTGACTAAAGAGCAAAAGAAGTTGATCACCGAACTGGGCGTATCCCTTTCCGGTGGTGGCAAACATCACAGCCCACAAGAACACAGTTGGGTTGATGGTGTTAAAAATTTTTTCGATAAACTGACAGGCTAATCATGACACGGATTGCAATTGCAGGTGTTTCAGGGCGCATGGGATTATGCTTGGTCAAGGCAACGCTAGCGTCCGATCATGCGTTATTATCAGCCGCTGTGTCACGTCAAGGCAGCCCATCGGTTGGTCAGGATGCCGCTGTGTTGGCAGGTCTTGCCCCAACGGGTGTCATTGTCACCAGCGACTTAAGCCGTGTGTTTGATCAATTCGATGTGCTGATTGACTTTACCCGCCCCGACACATCCATGCTTTATATCGGACAATGCCGCCAAGCAGGTAAAAAAGTGGTTATAGGCACCACCGGCTATTCCGAAGCCGAAAAGCAACAAATCAGCCAAGCGGCGCAAGACACTGCCATTGTGCTGGCCCCTAACTTCAGTGTGGGTGTCAACCTATCGCTGAAATTATTGGCGATGGCGGCTAAAGTGATGGGTGATTATACGGACATAGAAATCATTGAAGCCCACCACCGCCATAAAATTGACGCGCCCTCCGGTACGGCGTTGCGCATGGGTGAAGTAGTGGCCAACACCTTGGGTCGCGACTTAAAAGATTGCGCTGTTTACGGGCGAGAAGGCAACACCGGCGAGCGAAACCGCAAAACCATCGGTTTTTCCACCATCCGCGCTGGTGACATAGTGGGCGAACATACCGTTATGTTTGCCGATGAAGGCGAACGCCTCGAAATCACCCACAAAGCCACCAGCCGCATGACTTTTGCCAATGGCGCAGTGCGTGCGGCAGTGTGGTTGCAAGACCAACCCAATGGGTTATACGATATGCAGGATGTGTTGGGGATTGCTTAACATCCCATTAGCTTGGTGAGTCGGGCAATTATTTTTTGTTGCCCGACATTTCGAGAAAATTGGATATTGGGCAAGGCAGATGCCGCTGTTGGTAGTTTAGCTAGGTAATTTAACCTACCAACCCCGATGCCAGCCAAATTCAGGGTGATGCCATCCCCAGCCATTGTTAGGGTGTACTCGCCACATATAACCGGGTGCAGGCATCGGGTAGGCAGGTCTGACTACAGCCATTGGGTAAGCCCCACCCATGGCATAAGGTCGGCCTCCAATAGGAGTCACCGCACACCCGGCATCCGCCAACATAATGGCTACGGCAATTGTTGCAACAAACGCTTTCATAAGGCCATTCCTAATAATTACGGGTATCAGCCTAAATATTCAACTTATTGAACACAAACGCCGGCAAATGGCGTATCACCATCATAATAACCCGCCATTTGCCCGGTACATAAGCCACCGCTTGCCCGCGCCCGATGGCATCGACAATCTGTTGTGCCACATCCGCCACAGGGGCCAGCTTGGCTCCGCCGCTTTTCAGGTGCGCGGTCATTGGTGTGTCAGTCGGGCCGGGTTTGACCAGCACCACCTTGACCCCAGTACCGGCAAAACGGTGCTGCAAACCTTGGGCATAACGGGTAACAAGCCCCTTGGCTGAACCGTAAACATAGTTCGACTTGCGTCCACGGTCTCCGGCAACCGAACCTATCAGCACTAATGTGCCACTGCCAGCTTGAGCCATGTGCTGGGCAAAAGCTTCGGCAAACAACACGGGCGACACGCCATTGACCACCAAAGCATCGTGGCAAGCCACCAAATCATTTTGGCAATCAGTCTGTTCCGGCAAAGAGCCGTGGGCTATCAATACAACATCCACTGGGCCGACGGCGGCAATGCTGTCCACCGTAGCCTGAATGGTGGCGGGTTGCAAAAACTCCGCCTCCACAACATGTATCTCCGATTGTGGGCTGCGCACCCGCAAATCACTGGCTATCGGCTCAATCCGGCCGGCACTGCGCCCCACCAACGTCAGATCGACTGCATTGCCTTGCACCCATAATCTGGCACACTGCTCCGCCATAGCAGAAGTGGCCCCAATAATGACGATTCTTTTCATATTTTGCACGTCAGCTTCCCATAAGTCGGCGCGACAGCCCCGAGCTGATGCCGGGATCGCGGAAGGTTAAAAAATCATTCAGGCGTGGGTAGCCCTGTTCAAAAAGGTCGCGCGGCATCCGGGCATCTTTTGCGGGGTAGATACGCCCGCCCGCTTCGCGCACAATGGCATCCATGCGCTCAAACAACTTGAGTGTCTTTGTGCCATTGTTGGGAAAATCTAAGGCCAGCGTCACCCCAGGTTGCGGAAAGCTCATCATGCCGACCGGTTGACGGTCACCAAAGGTTTTCAGCACCGCCAAAAAAGAGCCTTGGCCTGATTTGGCAATCTCGCCCAACGTGGCCTGCACTGCAGCTAAGCCCACTTCCCTAGGCACTACGCTTTGATATTGGAAAAACCCCTTCGGGCCATACATGCGGTTCCATTCCATAATATTGTCCAGCGGGTAAGAAAAGCCTTCATAATGGCTGATCGAACGCCCTGCCTTGGACTTCTTCAAATTATAATAAAGCGTATTGAAAGGCTTCAGCGACAGCGGATTGACCAGCGAAACGGGTGGCACCAGCGGCATTGCCAACTTGCGCCCCTTTGGTTCGGCGGGTAGCCCCACATCGGTCGGATTGGCGCGCATGAACAGACCGCGGCCCTTGTCCGACAAGCAATCAATCCAAGATACGGTATGCTCCCAACCGGCTTCAGAATCATCCGCCAGCTTAAAAAAATCATCCAAATTTTCATAGGGCAGCGTTTCCGTCTCCAACCACGGCCCGGTAATCTGGCGCAACTGGATGTCTGCTTCCACTATCACCCCGGTCAGCCCCATACCGCCCACCGTGGCAGCAAACCAATCGGCCTGTTGCTGCTGGCTACATTCAATCACTTGACCGTCGGTGCGTATCAGGCGGATGCGCCGGACATGGTCGCCAAAAGAACCCAGTACATGATGGTTTTTGCCATGCACGTCATTGGCAATGGCCCCGCCCACAGTAATCAATTGCGTGCCCGGTGTCACCGGTAGTATCCAGCCTTGCGGCACCATCACCCGCTGAATATCGCGCAATAGCACCCCCGCCCCACACACCAGTCGACCTGTTTGGCCATCAAATTGGATGAGACGGTCAAGTCCGCCCGTGTGCCATAATACACCGTCTGGGTTAAGGCAAACATCGCCATAACTGCGCCCGTTGCCGAACGCAACGCCCGGCTTTTGCTGGCGGATAACATCGGTCACTTGGTCAGGGTCAGCTAACTTGATCAGCTGATGGGGCAGTGCGTTCAAACGCCCCCAGGAAGATATTGCTTTCATTATTTTTTCGTCCGGAACACAAACCGTTTATCAAGATGGTACTTGGCAAAATAGCCGATGATCAAGCCAATAACCCCACCCACCAAACTCATTTCGCGGGATCTGAAAAGCTCTTCAAACTCAAGCTCAAAGCCCCAAGCAATCACCGTAGTCGCCAGACCCATAACGGTGTACAGCAAGAAAGTCTGCCCGTCGTGCTTGGCATTGCGGGCAGTGAACCGAAAAATGAAGCGTTTGTCCAGAATATATTTCACCACCAGCCCGACCCCCGTGCCGACCGCCATAGGCACTACCATGTCAGGAATTGGTAGCCTTAGGTTCAACCACGCAGTATCCTTAGTGCCGAACGCGACCGAGACAAGCATTTCCGGCGTACCGGGAAATGCCCATAAAAAAGCATCTTGGACACCGATGTTGGCGGCAATGGCAATCAATGCCAAGCCACCATAAATGAGGACCAGTTTCATAAAATATTCTTTAAGTATCCAATAGAAACATTGGTATTATGTAACCTCTAAAATTGCATTGTATAGTGTCATGGTTAATAATTCAAAAAATACTCCCGAAAATAAACTGAGGCCATCCCCAGTAAAGCAATTGTTTGGCCTGATTAAGCTGATGCGGCCTAAGCAATGGGTTAAAAATGGTTTTGTCCTTGCCCCATTAGTTTTTTCCGGCACGTTCTTGGACCCCGTGGCTATCCAAAACGCCTTGCTGGCGATGCTGCTTTTTTGTATGGCCTCGTCAGCCACTTACATTGTCAATGACATCCAAGACATTGAACGTGACCGGCAGCACCCCAAAAAATCCCTGACCCGCCCGCTGGCGGCAGGCATCGTCTCAGTGCCTGCAGCGTTGGTCTTACTGGCTTTGCTGTACGCTTGCCTGATCGGTGGCTGGTTTGTTGCCCCTAAGGTGCTCATGGTGATTGCCGCTTACATGGCATTGAACATCGCCTACACCTTTGTGCTAAAGCATGAACCGGTGTTGGATATTTTTACCATTGCCTTAGGGTTTGTGCTGCGTGTTTATGCGGGCGCAATGGCCTTGTCAGTGCCGGTGTCATCGTGGATGTTCGTCACCACCCTGTGCTTGGCACTTTATCTTGCCGCCGTAAAACGCCGTCAAGAACTTAGCCAAACCGGCGGCGAAGGCAGGAAGGTGCTGGAAAAATACTCCGTGTCACTGGTCGACCGTTACGCGGAAATGTCCGCCACCGGTGCACTGGTGTTTTATAGTATGTTCGTGATGTCCTCCAAGCCGCACTTGGTCGTGACCGTGCCGCTGGTATTGTTCGGTCTGTTCCGCTACTGGTATGTGGTGGAAGAGCTGGACGGGGGCGAATCACCCACTGATGCATTGTTGTCGGACTGGCAGTTATTGGCCACTGTGGTGGCTTGGATTGCCGCTTGTGGATGGGCACTCTGGCCTGCACAGGGGGGGGTATGGACTTATCTTATGCACTAACCCCTTTTTTGGCCTGGCTGGTCGCCGGTGTGCTCAAATTCGCTATTAACAGCATCAAGGCCAAGCAATTGGCATTTGGCCTGATTGGTTACGGTGGATTGCCCAGCAACCATAGCTCTATTGTCAGCAGTATGGCGGCTTTGGTTGCTTTTAAGGAAGGCATCGGCCACCCCGCTTTTGGTGTTGCCGTCGCACTGGCATTTATCGTTATGCTGGACGCAAACAGCTTGCGCCGCCAAGTAGGCAAGCATGCAGTGGCCATTAACAGGCTGGCGGTTTCCGATGTAGATCATCCCGTGTTGCGGGAACGCATGGGACATTCCAAGCTGGAAATTGCTGCCGGTATTGTGGTGGGTATTGCCGTCGCGTTTGTGGTCAAGGCTATTGGCGCAGCTTGATGGTGCGGCTTAATTAAAGTATTAGTATGTTTATGGTGTAACCGGCTGTCCAGTAAGCTCCCACCAGTCTTTACCACACTCTTGTCGGGGCAGAACCCTTACTTTGAAACGCGGTGGGGGTGTGCTGGCTGTGCAGGTGAAGGCAACGGTGACAAAATTCCCGCCAGCCATCGGGAAACGCCACATGTTATATCGGCCTGACACACCACATATAATGCACATCATCTGCATCCTCTAAGGCAGCGGCTTTAAAGGCTCGCCAGGAATTTTTTGGCGTATTCCAAAAATGGCGACTTTCGTCGCATCGTACTGAAAATATTAATAATTCAGTCTAACTTGGACTATCCCAGTTAGAGGCTAAGCGTTGCCCGCCTAGTCATTAAATGTGATGGATTATTGGCTTAAGTTACCTACGTACAAGCCAATAAGCGGTTATAATACCGCAATTTTAACTCATCAAAATAGCAATGGCTCAACAAAGAAAAGCGGTCGCATTGATCTCCGGTGGTTTGGATTCCATGTTGGCGGCAAAAACCATCATGGAACAAGGTATTCATGTCGAAGGCATCAATTTTTTCACTGGTTTTTGTGTGGAAGGCCACACCCACGCCATCCGTGATAAAGACAAAGCCAAGCCTAAGCGCAATAACGCCTTGTGGGTTGCTGAACAATTGGGCATCAAATTGCATATTATTGATGTCATAGAAGAATACAAAAATGTGCTGATTAACCCCAAGCATGGTTACGGGGCGCACCTTAACCCGTGCTTGGACTGTAAGATTTTTATGGTCAACAAAGCCAAGCAATGGGTTGTCGAAAACGGCTTTGATTTTATCATCACCGGTGAGGTGATGGGGCAACGGCCCATGTCGCAACGGCGCAGCACCATGCCGATTGTCGCCAAACAATCCGGGGCCGATGATTTGTTGTTACGCCCATTGTGCGCCAAAAACCTACCCGCCACCTTGCCGGAGCGTGAAGGTTGGGTGGATAGGGAAAAATTGCATGATATTACGGGGCGGTCGCGCAAGCCACAAATGGCTATGGCAGAACAATTTGGCATCGACGATTATTCCCAACCGGCTGGTGGCTGCTGTTTTTTGGTGGACAAAAACTATTCCGCCAAATTGCTTGATTTGTGGCAGGCACAGGGCAAACGGGATTATGAATTTGATGATGTCATGTTGCTAAAAGTAGGCAGGCATATCCGCCCCGCCGCTAATTTTAAGCTGATTGTTGCCCGTGAAGAAGGCGAAGGGCGTTTTCTGCAGGGCTATAAAAACCAATTTATCAGCCTATTGGCCAGTAGCCATAATGGCCCGTTAGTATTATTGGATGGTGAACCCTCAGCGGAAGATTTGTTTTTGGCGGCAAGTATCACCGCCCGTTTTGGGCAGGGCAGGGAGGCCGACTGGGTCGACGTGGGCATCACTTTTCCCGATGGGGCGGAACGCAATTTAACAGTCAAGCCACTCAGCAAAGACGATATTCCCAAGGATTGGTATCTATGAATCGGGAAGTCCTCAATGCCAGGCGCTTGCTATGTCCCATGCCAGTTATCCGCACCCAGGACAAAATCAAGCAAATGCAACCCGAACAGTTGTTGGAAGTGCAATGCACCGACCCGGGAGTCATGCAAGACATACCCGCATGGTGTCGCATTAGTGGTCACCAAGTACTGGAAACTTGGCGTGGTGATCATGAATATTTCATTCTGATAAAAGTGGGTGGGTAATGGTTGGGCAAATAGACGCAACAAGCCGTGCTGATACCCTAAAAGCCAGGGCCAGCCTAGTGGGCGCGGGGATGAACATCACCCAGACGGCAATCAAAATAAGCTTTGGCATTTTAGGCCACTCCGCCGCCTTAGTTGCCGATGGCATCCATTCCTTGACTGACCTGCTTAGCGATTTGCTGGTTATTATTGCCGTTCGTTTAGGCAGCCGCAAAGCCGATCATGACCACCCTTATGGGCACAGGCGATTTGAGACCATTGCCACGGTCATTTTAGGTGTCAGTTTGGTTGCTGTTGGCATCGGCATTACTTGGTCGGTCATGCAACGTATGGCCAACCCCGAGCTATTGCCGGTGCCCAACTACCTAAGCTTGGTGATAGCGGCTGTCTCCATCCTCATTAATGAAGGCTTGTACCATTACACCAAGCATATTGCCAAACTGACCCGCTCCAAACTACTGATGGCGAACGCTTGGCATCAACGCAGCGATGCCATGTCCTCCATAGTGGTGATGATTGGCGTGGGCGGTGTCATGCTGGGCTATCCATTGGCGGATGCCATTGCCGCCATTGTGGTGGCTATCATGGTGGCTAAAATTGGCTTGGATTTGATTTTTGATAGTATCAAAGAGCTGGTGGACACCTCATTGCCGCCTTCGTTGGTTGCGGAAATCCGCACGGCGATACATGCAATAGATGGCGTGGAAGGCATCCACTTGTTGCGGTCAAGGCAAATGGGCGAAGACGCACTGATTGATGCCCATATCGTGGTTGATTCGCGCATCACCGTATCGGAAGGCCACACTATCGGCGATGTGGTCAGGGATGAGCTGATCAACCAATTCGATGATGTGATGGATGTGTTGGTGCATATTGACACGGAACATGACGAAGGTTTGTTTGAAAATGGCAGGCCATTAGCGCGCAGTGATGTCCAGCGCTTATTGGAACGCTATTTTGCCGATGTGAAATCCATCATAGAAGAGTTTAGAATCCACTATTTGGACGGACAAATTGAAGTGGAAGTGATTTTTCCACTGGCTTTAGGCGAGCAGCCCCATAGCCTGCTCAAGCTTAAACAGCAGGGTAGGCGCATGGTTGCCCAAGAGCGCAAAGTTAATAGCGTACATTTATTTTTTAAAGCCTAATTGGAGATTGAGTTATGGCTGTTTTCCCGACAGGATTAAACGAAAACACTATTTTTCCGGCAATGCCAGCTATAGCTGGTATTAGCTTAGGTACCGCCTGTGCGGGCATCAAGCAAACACTCAGGGATGATATTTTGCTGGTGTCTATGCCAGAAACCGCAAGTTGTGCCGCTGTGTTCACCCAAAATGCCTTTTGCGCCGCCCCCGTATTAATTGCCAAGGACAATTTGCTCCATGCGCCACGCTGGCTACTGGTCA
Source organism: uncultured Methylococcaceae bacterium (assembly GCA_903927955.1). GTDB lineage: Bacteria > Pseudomonadota > Gammaproteobacteria > Methylococcales > Methylomonadaceae > Methylovulum. The sequence continues at coordinate 25,533 of CAIYOW010000004.1, forward strand.
ATTCAGGCAATGCCAATGCCGGTACTGGCAAGCAAGGCTTGGCAGATGCCCAATTCTGCTGTGCCGAAGTGGCCAAACTAACCGACAGTGATGCCCGGCAAGTCTTGCCGTTTTCAACTGGAGTGATAGGCCAAGCCTTGCCGGTGGCAAAAATTGCCGCAATATTACCGGCGGCCTACGCAAACCTTGATGAAGACCATTGGCAACCAGCGGCACGCGCCATTATGACCACCGACACGTTTGCCAAGGGGGCCAGCAAGCAAATCAGTATTGCGGGCCACAACGTGACAATTAACGGCATAGCCAAAGGGGCTGGCATGATCCATCCCAATATGGCGACCTTATTGGCCTTTGTCGCCACTGATGCAGTCATTGGACAAGCCTTGTTGCAGGATTGCTTGGTAGCGGCGGTCGGGCAATCATTTAACCGGATTACTGTCGATGGTGACACCTCCACTAACGATGCCTGTGTGCTGATGGCAAGTGGTTGTTCATCGGCGCCCGAAATTACAGTTGATAGCGAACACTACCCTCTTTTTGCCGAGGCTGTGCAGGATGTCATGAAGCAGTTGGCGGAATTGATTGTTCGGGACGGCGAGGGAGCGACCAAATTGATCCGCATTTTGGTTGAACAAGCGCTTACCGATGAAGAAGCGGCGCGTGTTGGCAAAACCATTGCCCATTCGCCCTTAGTGAAAACAGCCTTTTTTGCCAGCGACCCGAATTGGGGCAGAATTTTGGCGGCAGTAGGGCGTGCTGGGGTTACCGATATGGTTTTGGAAGCAGTCACTATTTATTTGGATGATGTCTGCATCGTAGAAAATGGCGGCTGTGCGGCGGGATATACCGAATCGGCAGGGCAGCGCGTCATGGACCAGGCGGAAATAACCATTACCGTTAAACTGGGTCGTGGTAGTGCCAGCCAACAAGTGCTGACCTGTGATTTTTCTTATGATTATGTAAAAATCAACGCGGAATACCGGACATAACCCCGCCATCAAACCGATTGAGACCCACAACGCGCCCATGAAACCCAACTACCAGCATGTTGCTGTCGGTGTCATCAGCAATGCCGAGGGCAAACTACTGATTTCCCAACGTGGTGCGGCCTTGGCATGGGGTGGTTTATGGGAGTTTCCGGGCGGTAAGCTTGAAGCCGGTGAAACGCCTCGGCAAGCATTGGACAGGGAGCTGCAGGAAGAGCTTGGCATCACGGTCATCTCAGCCGAGCCATTGATAACGCTCACCTATCAGTACCCTGACGTGACGGTCAAATTATACGCGTTTTCAGTTGGGCAGTTCGCTGGCATGGTGTGCAGCACACTGGGCCAAGTGTGCCACTGGGTCGCACCGGCAGAACTCAATCAGTACCCTTTTCTTGCCGCTAACAAAGCGGTGATATGTGCGGCGCAACTGCCCGCTTGGTACGCCATTCTTGACGATGCAGGACAAATCAAGCTGATGGATAATCTTGACCACTTGCTGGCCTGTGGCATTACACTCATTCAAGCCCGCTTAAAACAATCATCGCCCGAAGCCGTTGGGTACTTTCTTGACCGCGCCTATCCCCTATGCAAACAGCAAGGGGTTAAGCTACTGATCAATTCCGCAGTGCCTTGTACAGGTGGTAACCGTGCAGATGGCATCCACTTGACACGCCAAGATTTGCTGTCCTGCCAACACCGTCCCGAAAACCAGCAATGGGTTGCCGCCTCTTGCCATAACCTGCCGGAACTGCTCCATGCCCAAAAAATAGGGGTGGATTTTGTCGTCTTGTCACCGGTACAAACAACGCTAAGCCACCCGGGGGCATTACCGCTGGGCTGGCAGCGCTTCGCACAGCTGGTCGAAGCCGTTAATCTGCCTGTCTATGGGCTTGGCGGCCTTGCTACCGACCAACTTGATAAAGTGCGCCAGCTAGGCGGTCAGGGTATAGCCGCCATTCGGGCATTTAGCCTTTAAGCCGTTTAATGGTCGGACTGGGGGCAGGTAGAAGTTGCCGGAGCATGATACAATAGCCCGTTTAGGCGTTTGCCGCTCCCATTAATAGTGGACAAAAATCATGCCCGGAAATAGCGATGCAGCAATGCTGCTGGGTCTTTAACTTGAGTAATCAGTCCCATAAAGATAGTACCGCCAGACCTGCTATTCGGGCTTAACATCCCAGATTAAATAATACATTTGACCCATTACCAGAAAATGAAGCTCAATGAAAATAAGCTCTGTGAGCTAGGCAGAGCGGTTATCCAAGTCGAAAGCGAGGCGATTGCCAGCTTGTCGGCACAAATAAACGAGAGCTTTGTTAGGGCTTGCCAATTGCTGTTTGACTGCAAAGGACGCGTGGTGGTGATTGGCATGGGCAAGTCGGGGCATATTGGCGGCAAGATTGCCGCGACGTTTGCCAGCACCGGCACCCCCGCCTTTTTTGTCCATCCCGGCGAAGCCAGCCACGGTGATTTAGGCATGATCACCCGTCAAGATGTGGTGTTGGCTTTATCCAATTCGGGCGAGACCCATGAGGTTTTAACCTTGCTGCCGGTCATAAAAAGATTGGGAGTGCCACTGATTGCCCTGACCGGCAATCCCAATTCAACCTTAGCCAAATGTTCAGACACCTGCATCAGCGTTGCCGTTGAGCAAGAAGCCTGCCCGCTAGGTTTGGCACCCACCTCCAGCACCACCGCCGCTTTAGTGATGGGCGATGCTTTGGCTGTTTCGCTATTGGAGGCGCGTGGCTTTACCCGTGATGACTTTGCCTTGTCACACCCGGGTGGCAGCATAGGCAAGCGCTTGTTGTTGCGGGTTAAAGATGTCATGCATATCGGCACGGCATTGCCTGCTGTGCCAGAATCGGCATTGATCATCGATGCCCTATTGGAAATGACCGAAAAAAAATTGGGCATGACCGCTATTATTGCGGATGATAACCGAGTGATAGGCATTTTTACCGATGGTGACTTGCGCCGGATGCTAGGCAGGAATCTGGATATCCATAGCACACTCGTCACTGATGTGATGACACCGCATTGTACAGTCATTTTGCCGGACATGTTGGCTGCTGAGGCCATGCAAATTATGGAACAAAAAAAAATCAATGCCCTGATCGTCGTTGACGACCAGCAATGTGCATTGGGGGCATTGAATATGCATGATTTGATTCAATCGGGTATTGTCTGATGACTGATATGACAGAAATAATGGCAAGGGCAAAAAAGCTCAAGCTGTTGGTGCTGGATGTCGATGGTGTGCTGACTGATGGCAGGCTGTTTTTTGATGATCAGGGTAAGGAATACAAATGCTTTCATGCCCGCGATGGCCATGGCATAAAATTACTGCGTCAAACAGGCGTTGAAGTGGCGGTGATTTCGGGGCGCAACTCCAATTCAGTGGCATTGCGCATGAAAAGCCTAGGCATTGCCCATGTTTACCAAGGCCATGAGCAAAAAGTTGCCGCTTTTGAGGAAATTCTTCATACCTTATCCATCCACGCCGAACAAGCGGCCCATGTTGGCGACGATGTGCTGGATTTGCCCATTATGACCCGTGCAGGCTTGGCGATTGCCGTCAGTGATGCCAACTTTGCTGTCAAGCAACACGCCCACTGGTGTACGGCATTGCCGGGCGGACAAGGTGCGGTGCGCGAAGTGTGTGATTTTATCATGCAAGCGCAAGGTAATTTTGAGCCAATGTTGCAAGCGTACTTACAGGCATGATGCAAGCTAATTACACCCGATACCTTTATGTCGGCGTATTGGCATTGCTGAGTTGGTGGCTCGTGCAATTGACAGGATCAGGCGGAGTCCAAGGCATAGTGGTAGGCCCGCACAGCCCCGACTATGTCAGCAAGGGTTACAGCAAATGGGAAATGGACGGACAGGGCAAGTTAAAAAAACAGCTATTGACCGATGAAATAATCCATTTTAGTGATGACGGCATTACCCACTTGCTCAATCCGCTGATATCTTTCTACAGGGATTCTGCACCACCGTGGGTAATCCGCTCAGCAACCGGTATCTTATCAGCGGACGGCAAAGAACTGCTATTGAATGGCAAAGTGGCTATAGACCGTGCAGCTTCTGCACACGTACTAGGGCTTAGAATTAACACATCCAATCTGAAAGTGTCGCCAGAAACAAGCTATGCCGAGACAAAAGAGCAAGCTGAACTGATTAGCCCACCTAATTGGACAACAGGAAAAGGCATGAAACTGGTGTTTGTCGAGCCCATCCGGCTGCAATTGCTCGATAAAGTCAAAGGCAAATATGAAAAAAAATAATAATACCAAGCGATTTGTTGGCTGCTGTGTGGCTGTTTTGTTGGCAGTGACCATTGCCAACGTCGATGCACTGGAAAATGATTCCGAACAGGAAATCACCATTGATTCTAATACCGCCACTTATGACGATGCCACCGGCACCAGTACTTACATCGGCAGTGTGGTCTCTAACCAAGGCAGTATCCACGTCAATTCCGACCAGTTAGTGGTGCATTTGCTAAATGGCGAAGCAGAAAAGTTGGTTTTTACCGGACATCCCGCACATTTCCGGCAAAAGCCAAGCGAAGATGGCGAAGACATTGTTGGCGAAGCATTGACAGGGGAGTACTATCCTAAAAAAAATTTATTGGTGTTGATTGACAAGGCCACTGTCACCCAAGGCAATGCCACCTATGCCAGCCAATGGATTGAATATGACAGCAAACATTCAGTGGTCAAAGCCGGTGAAAAAACATCGTCTTCCAAGCGCGTCCATGTTATTTTAAAACCCAAGACAGCCCAATAACATGGCAACATTAGCAGCACAGCAGCTGGTAAAATCCTATAATAAACGCCAAGTGGTCAATGGCGTTTCATTAGTGGTCAATACCGGCGAAATAGTGGGTCTACTCGGCCCTAATGGCGCGGGCAAAACCACCAGCTTTTACATGTTGGTCGGGCTTATCAAAGCCGATGCAGGGGAAATAACGCTAGACTCAAAAAACATCACCCATGACCCCATGCACGTTCGGGCGGCACAGGGTATTGGCTATTTGCCGCAAGAGCCTTCCATATTCCGAAAACTGACAGTGGCGGATAATCTGCGGGCGGTTTTGCAAATCAGGAAAGGGCTGACCCCAGACCAGATAGAGGCCACCATTATCACCTTGTTGGAAGAATTTAACATTCCCCATTTGCAAGACCACAGCGCCATGAGCCTGTCTGGTGGGGAGCGTAGGCGCTTGGAAATTGCCAGGGCGTTGGCCAGCGATCCGTTATTTATACTGCTGGATGAACCCTTTGCAGGCGTAGACCCTATTTCTGTTGAAGACATAAAAAAAATTATCGAGCATTTAAAGAACCGGGGCATCGGTGTGCTGATCACCGAACACAATGTACGGGAAACACTGGGCATTTGCGACCGTGCTTATATTCTCAGTGACGGAAAAGTTATCGCCGAAGGCAGCACAGAAAGCATCGTGGCTAATGACGAAGTGCGCAAAGTGTATTTGGGCCATAACTTTAGACTCTAACGAACCCCTTATCAAAGATAGATTGCCATGAAACAGTCATTACATCTTCGCCAAGGCCTGAATTTGACGATGACGCCGCAATTGCAGCAAGCCATCAAATTGCTGCAAATGTCCACGCTCGACTTGCAACAAGAAATCCAGCAGGCATTGGAAACCAATATGATGCTGGAGCTTAACGAGGAAGAAGGCGTGGCGCAACTGGCGGACAACTTGCCCGACAACCAGCCGGAAAAAAAAAGCGACCACGAAGACACTGTCACCAGCGAAGGCTCGCAAACTGACATACCGGATGACTTGCCGGTCGACACCTCTTGGGAAGACATCTATGACACCGTCATGGAAGCGGGCGGCAACAATGCCGAAGCGGTTGAATTTGAATCCCAGCATAGCCAAGCCACCAGCCTGATCGGCCATCTGATGTGGCAACTGGAGCTGACGCCATTTTCAGAACGTGACCATGCCATTGCTACGGCGATTATCGATTCAATCAATAACGACGGTTATTTGTCTGTCACTCCCGAAGACATCCACCAAGGCTTGCTGAACCAGTTGGCAGATTTGGAACTGGATGAACTTATGGCGGTACTGCACCGCATCCAGCATTTCGACCCCGTGGGCGTGTGCGCCCAAGACTTAAGCGATTGTTTGCGCCTACAACTCGAACAACTGCCCGAAACCACCCCCTGCCGTTCCGAAGCCCTACAGGTGGTCAGCCATTACTTGGACTTATTGGCTACCCAAGAACAAGCCAAACTCATGCGCAGATTAGGGCTTAGCGAACGCCAGCTTGATGCGGTCGTGGCATTAATCCGCACCTTAGACCCCAAGCCCGGCTTAAGCATTCAAGCGGCCGATTCCGAGTACGTGGTGCCTGATGTCTACGTCACCAAACAAAATGGCAAATGGCAAGTTAATCTTAACCCCGACATTGCCCCTAAATTGCGAATTAACCCGTACTATTCCGCCATGATCAAACGTGCCGACAATAGCCGTGACAATGCCTGCATGAAAGACCATCTGCAAGAAGCCCGCTGGTTTATCAAAAGCTTGCACAGCCGCAACGAAACCTTATTGCTGGTGGCCAGGTCTATTGTTGAAAAACAAACCGGTTTTTTGGAGCATGGTTCAATTGCCATGAAGCCCATGGTGTTGCGTGATATTGCCGAAGAACTGGAACTGCATGAATCGACCATTTCCAGAGTGACCACCCAAAAATACATGCACACACCCAATGGCATAGTCGAATTCAAATATTTTTTCTCTAGCCATGTGTCCACACAAGGCGGCGGCGAATGCTCATCAACCGCCATCCGCGCTCTTATTAAAGAGCTGATTGGCAACGAAGATATCGCAAAGCCGTTGAGTGATAGTAAAATAGCCGAGTTTCTGAAAGAAAAGGGCATTAACGTGGCCCGCAGAACGATTGCCAAGTATCGTGAAGCGATGCTTATTTCACCCTCAAGCCAAAGAAAAAGAATTCTTTAGCAAAAAACCATCTAACAATACAAAAGGAGTTTAACCCATGCATGTAATCGTAACAGGCCATCACCTAGACGTCACCGAATCCTTAAAAGCCCATGTCGATGCCAAATTTGAAAAATTGGCCCGCCATTTTGACAATGTCACCGATGTCCACGTTATATTAACGGTCGAAAAACTAGTGCAAAAAGCCGAAGCCACCCTGCTAGTCAGCGGTGCCAAGTTGTTTGCTGAAGACAGCCAAGAAGATATGTATGTTGCCATTGACAATATGGTCGATAAACTGGACAGACAAATCACCAAACACAAAGAAAAAACAGGCCATCACCGTTAAGGGTATAGGGCGGCGCCAACTGGCAGAAGCCGCCCGTTCGCTATGAAACTACTAATAGTCAGTGCATTATCAGGAGCGGGCAAAAGCATCGCCCTAGATACCTTGGAAGATTGCGGCTATTACTGCATCGACAATCTTCCCGTGGCGCTGTTGGAAGATTTTATCAGCAAAGTCATGTTGTTTGACGGCAACAAATACGCCAAAACCGCAGTTGGCATTGATGCCAGAAACCAAAACGAAAGCTTGGCCAATTTTTCTGACACCCTAAGCTTGATAAGGGCAAAGGGCATTGATTGCCAAGTCATCTTTATGCAGGCTGAAGAAGCCACACTACTGAAGCGATACAGCGAAACCCGCCGCCGCCACCCATTGACCGATTACAACATCCCCTTAAAAGAAGCGCTGCTCATTGAAAGGGAAATGCTGGCTGCCATTGCCAGACACGCCAATGTAGTGATAGACACCAGCCTGACCCAACAGCACCAATTGCGCGAACTCATCAAAGAACAGGTGATCGAACAAGACTACCGCCATATCTCGCTGCAATTCCAATCTTTTGGTTTTAAGCATGGCGTACCGTTAGATGCTGATTTTGTGTTTGATGCACGTTGCTTGCCAAACCCCTACTGGATACCCGAATTACGCGCCATGACCGGCAAAGATGCGGCAGTCATCGAGTTTTTGCAAGGCGAACGCTACGCCACTGAATTATTTGATGACATCCATGCGTTTATCGACAAATGGATGCCCCGCTTTGAAAAAGAAGGCCGAAGCTATATGACCATTGCCGTGGGCTGTACCGGCGGGCAGCACCGTTCCGTGTTTTTGGTTGATGCCTTAGCCAAACGCTTCAACAACCCCGCCCTTAACATCATTGTCCGCCACCGCGAACTGCACTAGCCTTTTAGCTGAAGTGACCAAACCGGAAAAATTGGAGAATGCCAAGACCAAGCAATGCAGGCCATTGCCTGGCCGTTTTATGGCAACTTATTTCAGTCACTTATTTTAAAAACAAGGTCTCAATACGGCCCTTAAGCTCAACTTCCAGTTTGTCTTCCTTGGCCAGCCAGCCAATTGCCCGCTGTATGTCATTCTTGCTCAAGCCAGTTTCATTGGTAATTTTTGTCACACTGGACGGGCCATTGGTATCCAAAAATTGCCAGACTTTTCCTGCAGCATCGCCAATTTCACTAAGCATAATTTTCACCTTATCTATAAATGGGGAGGGGGATGGTATAACTATTTAGGTTGATAATCAGGCAATACAATATTCAATTCCAAGGTTTCCTGATTATCATCTTGTTCAAAATTGACCGAAATGGCATCTAAATCGACATTAATATATTTACGGATCACTTCCAGCAATTCTATTTGCAATTGCGGCAAATAAGAAGGCTGGTTACGGGAAGTCCGCTCGTGGGCCACCAAAATTTGCAGACGTTCTTTTGCTAAAGAAGCCGAAGTGGATTTTTTAATTTTAAAATAGTCCAGTAAGTCCATTATCGACTCCCGAACAGTTTTCCAAAGAGTCCTTTCTTTTCATCAATAAAGCGATGAGGGCATTCTTCGCCCAGATAACGCGCCACAACATCCATGTAAGCTTGGCCAGCATCACTTTTTTCGTCCAGTATTACCGGCAAGCCCGAGTTGGAAGCATTCAGCACCGATTTGGATTCAGGTATCACGCCTAACAAATGCAAGGATAAAATCTCCTGCACGTCATCAACACTCAACATTTCTTTCAGCTTGACCCGTTCTGGCGAATAGCGCGTCAACAGCAAATATTCCTTGATCGGTTCTTGGTTGGTTTCGGCACGGCGCGATTTACTGGACAAAATGCCCAGCATCCGGTCAGAGTCACGCACTGATGATACTTCTGGATTGGTCACCACAAAAGCATCATCGGCATAATACATCGCCAATTGCGCGCCTTTTTCAATGCCAGCTGGTGAATCACAAATGATATATTGAAAATCCTTGCTCAGATCCTCCAGTACCTTACCAACACCTTCTTGGCTCAAGGCATCCTTGTCGCGGGTTTGTGATGCCGGAAGAATATACAGTTGATTGCAATTTTTATCGCGTATCAGAGCTTGGTTAAGCGACGCTTCGCCATTAATGACATTAATGAAATCATAAATCACACGGCGCTCGCAACCCATGATCAAGTCCAAATTACGCAGCCCCACATCAAAATCAATGACCGCAGTCTTATGGCCTTTCTTGGCAAGCCCCATAGCAATGGCAGCACTGGTGGTTGTTTTGCCCACCCCACCTTTACCCGATGTTACAACAATAATTCTTGCCACAAAAAAGTCCTCCGACGTAGCGATAACAGATTAAATGTCTTTGATAATAAGTGATTGTTCATGCAAATAAATTTGCACCGGTTTGCCTTTAGGGGCGGTAAAGTTGCTGCTGACTTGGTAATTACCAGCAATAGAGACCAGTTCCGCCTGCAAATCGGAACAAAAAATACGCGCCTCGGCATTATCAGGCACCCCAGCCAAAGCCCGCCCCCTGAGTGTGCTGTAAATATGGATATTGCCTTCCGCAATCACCTCGGCCCCGGCACTGATGGGGGCAAGAATTATCAGATCCCCTTCCGAATAAATGCGCTGGCCCGAACGGACAGGCAAGGTGTGCAGTTTCACTGAGGGTACAGCCCCCGTTGCTGGCTTTGCGTCCACTGCCTTGGCTTTTGCTGGCTCAATGCCCACAGGATGGTGCATGGAATAATTGGGGATAGCGAGTTTTAGGGCAATAGCATTTTGCGCTTCGTTGCCGCCACGCAATCCGATTGGCAACATCCCTGCATCGCGGATAATGTCGCAAAGATTTTTCAGGTCAATGGGCAACCTATTATTGTTAAGGGCCAGTACATCCAACACCACAGGGGAATGGGTAAAAAAGTCAGGGGCTTTTTCCACGGTTTGCTGGAGTTGTTGGCTGATAGCAGCTAAGTCATTAGAGGCTAACACCAGTACAGGGACAGAAAAAGTGCTGGTTTTAATTTCTAGCGCAGGTGCGCCTTGTAGTTGTCGGGAATCCGTTGACATCCGTTGCGTCTGTTTAGCGAGAAGTTGAGTCGATTCTAACATTGCTGAAAAAAAAATGCATTTTTCCAAGTGGTATTACAAGTGCTATTAATGGCTGGCATCACCTAAACAGTCTGTGCAGATAGTTTCTGGTCGCTTCGTGGAAAACTTATGTCATAATTTGTAGTGCGTCAGCAACCCCATTGCCCCTGCATTTAAGATTTCCCCTGTTTTTTCATAAAACTGTCCAAAGTATTATCATTTCATCCCTATCCGCCCGCTTGCGCTGTTCGGCAAAAGCACGGCGTGAGCCTTGCTGGAATGGCAATGGCAGCAAGACCACCCAAACCTGAACCCACCGGATAAGCGGACAGCCTTGGCAACAGCCCCAAGCCCACTTTTAAGGGGGCTAAGGATGTCCCCCTGTGCCAATTATTACCCATGCTTATGAGCTGTGATGTTGCTAAGCACGCTATTAAGCCATTGCCCACCAGACACAAAACCCACCTAAAAACCACTCTTTTGCAACAAGCCACTAGACATTTGCCAAGCTAGGTTATTTAATGGTGGCTACCGCCACGTTTTGGCCTGTCACTTCGCTAGTTATAAGGAATGCTTCATGAGTACCGCTTGGGAAACCGTTATTGGCCTGGAAATCCACACCCAATTGGCCACCCGATCTAAAATCTTTTCCGGTGCCGCTACCGCCTACGGTGCCGAACCCAATACCCAAGCCTGTGCGGTTGATTTGGGCTTGCCCGGGGTGCTGCCCGTGCTGAATGCCGAGGCAGTGCGTATGGCAGTGGTGTTTGGCTTAGCAATTGATGCGCACATTGCCCCTTATTCGGTGTTTGCCAGAAAAAATTATTTTTACCCAGACTTGCCCAAAGGCTATCAAATCAGCCAGATGGATTTTCCTATTGTCGGCAAAGGCCATTTGGACATAGAAGTGGACGGAGTCACAAAGCGCATAGGAGTCACCCGCGCCCACTTGGAAGAAGACGCAGGCAAGTCCCTACATGAAAATTTTCACGGTTTAAGCGGTATTGATTTAAACCGCGCCGGTACGCCGTTGCTGGAAATAGTGTCCGAACCGGATATGCGTTCCGCCAAGGAAGCCGTCGCCTACATGCGAAAACTGCACGAATTGGTGCAATATTTGGGCATTTGTGACGGTAACATGCAAGAAGGCTCGTTCCGTTGCGATGCCAACGTATCAGTGCGTCCGGTCGGGCAAACAGAGTACGGCACCCGGGTGGAAATAAAAAACATCAATTCCTTCAAATTTGTCGAAAAAGCCATCAACCATGAAGTTGAACGGCATATTGAAGTGATCGAAAGCGGCGGCAGAATCGTTCAGGAAACCCGCCTGTACGATGCCAATAAAGACCAAACCCGTGCCATGCGCAGCAAGGAAGAAGCCAACGATTACCGCTATTTTCCTGACCCCGATTTGTTGCCGGTGGAAGTCAGCGAAGCGTTTAAGGCCCAAGTAAAGGCCACCCTACCGGAATTGCCGGATGCCAAAAAACAGCGCTTTAAAACCGACTATGCGTTGGATGACGAGGCAGCGGCTATTTTGACTTCATCACGCGCCAGTGCTGACTATTTTGAAGCTTTGGTGCAAGCGTCGGCGTGTGAGGCAAAATTATGTGCCAATTGGGTCGTCGGTGACTTGTCCGCAGCACTTAATAAGGCGGATTTGGATATTAACCAATCGCCAGTGGACAGCTTGCGTCTGGCAGGTTTGCTCAAACGCATTGCCGATGGCACCATTTCCGGTAAGATAGCCAAACAAGTGTTTGACGAACTGTGGCAAACCTCGGCAACGGCTGATGACATTATTGAAGCCAAAGGACTGAAACAAATCAGCGACAGCGGCGCGATTGCCGCCATTGTCGATAAAATTATCGCCGACAATCCAAGCCAAGCGGAACAATACCGCAGCGGCAAAGAAAAAATGTTTGCTTTCTTTGTGGGTCAGGCGATGAAGGCCATGCAAGGCAAAGCCAATCCAGCGGAAGTGAACGCCATGCTCAAAGAAAAGCTTAAGTGACAAGAAAACGCCACAGGCTTTCAGGCCAATGTGCTTGAAAGCCCGTGGCGTTTATCTTTAGGCGTACAGCAACTGAGCGGTTAATTTTTGATGGTTTTGTAGCTTTCTTCACTTTCTTGCATGACTTTATTGCCTTCTTCAATCATGCGGTTGCCTTCATCAATTTTTGTTTGCCCGTCACGCACCATGTTATTGCCGCGCTCGACCAACATTTTTCCGCTTTTCCAGCGATTACCCAACTGTGCCGTTATTTGGCTGTCGCGCAGCATTTGGTCATCGGAGATTATTTTTCCAGGGGCGACGGCAACAGGGGCGGGAGCCTCGGACGCACAAGCACCCAACAGTAAAGGCAAAACGATAATGGGCAAAGCTTTGGTTAGGTTTAACGGTTGCATAGAGGTTATTTCCTAGAGAATAAAAAAACAAGGTAGATTTTACAAAACGCCCGGCAGCTTGCAATGGTTTTTTTAAGCGGCATACCTTTAGGACAAGGCGATTTTTCCGCTGCCTAAGATGACAGGCTAAATTTTAGGCTAATTACCTGTGTAACTAACAAATTTGACACACCATCATTCATTTTATAAAGAGCAAGCAATGACGCTATTCAAAGAAGACACGAGTCCAGCTGAGCAAAAGCATGGACACTTAACGGAAGAACAATACCACATTTGTGTGCTTAAAGGCACAGAGCCACCGTTTAGCGGCAAATACACCGATTGCAAGACAGAAGGCGTGTACCACTGCGTGTGTTGCGCCAGCCCTTTGTTTAGCTCGGAAGCCAAATACGATTCAGGGTCTGGCTGGCCCAGTTTTTTTAATGTGGTTTCCCAAGATAGCGTTGCAGAACACCGCGACAGCAGTTTTGGAATGCGCCGTACGGAAATCACCTGCACACAATGCGGCGCCCATTTGGGGCATGTCTTTCCTGACGGCCCACAGCCCACAGGGCTGCGTTATTGTATCAATTCTTTAGCCTTGGAGTTAAAAGCAAAATGACTATAGTCTTGCAACAAGCCCGGCAATTGCTGGATTTTATAGATGCCAGCCCCAGCCCCAGCCATGCCGTGCAGGTTATGGCAGCCAAACTGGCGGCATTCGGATTCAGCGCATTGGACGAAAGGGCGGCATGGCAACTGCCGGTGGGCGGGCGTTTCTATGTAGTGCGCGATGACTCTTCGCTGATTGCTTTTGTAGTGGGCCAGCAAGGTCTTGCCGAAACGGGCTTTAAAATCATTGGTGCCCACACCGACTCCCCTGGCCTACGGGTCAAGCCCAACGTATCCGTGCTATGTGACGGCTATGTGCGCTTGGGGGTGGAAGTGTATGGCAGCCCTATTTTAGCAACCTTCACCGACCGCGATTTAGGCTTGGCGGGCCGAATCAGTTATCAGGACGGGCAGGGCGGCGTGGCTAGTGTGCTGCTTGATTTTCAACGCCCCCTGTTACGCTTGCCCAATCTGGCGATCCATCTTAACCGGGGTGTTAATGATGACGGCTTAAAAATACATAAACAGTTGGAATTGCCATTATTGCTATCCAGAGCCATCGGCGAGCAATTGCCACAGGATTACTTTATGGGGCTATTGTCGCAACAATCTGGCATTGCCAAGGAAGCCATCCTATCGTGGGAGCTGAATGCCTATGATACCCAAAAAGGAGTGCTTTGGGGGGCTGACAACGCGTTTTACAGCAACAGCCAGCTCGATAACTTGGCATCTTGTGATGCCGCCTTGCAAGCCTTGTTGGATGAGACAGTGCTGCAAGCGGAAAGCACCTTGGTGTGCGCCTTTTTTGACCATGAAGAAATAGGCAGCGAAAGCAAAAAAGGGGCGGACGGCAGTTTTCTGCCCGATGTCTTACATCGCATCGCCTATGCCACCGAAATTGGCCACGAAGATTTTGCCCGGGCAATAGCCAACAGTTTTTTAATCAGCGCTGATATGGCCCATGCCTACCAGCCCAATTTTCCTAATGCTTACGAACCCGACCACAAGATTATGGTCAATGGCGGGCCGGTCATCAAAATAAATGCCAGCCAACGCTACAGCACCGAAAGCGTGTCAGAAGCCCAATTTGCCCACTGGTGCCAAATGGAAGGCGTGCCTTACCAAAAATACTCGCACCGTTGTGATTTGCCATGCGGCACCACCATAGGCCCAATCACCTCAGCAAAACTAGGCATCAGGACAGTCGATATCGGCAACCCCTTATGGGCCATGCACAGCATCCGAGAAAGCGCCGGTGTGCTTGACCATCATTATCTGATTAAAGTGCTGAAACGTTTTTTTAAGGCGTGATCGAGCCGCTTAAATAATCATTTTTAGAATCCGTTAAAGGGCGCAATGCATTTAAGTGGCTAGCCCTTTTACCAATAACCGATTATTGCCCGTTGCCGAAAACAACATCACCCCGCTGGGGAAAAACTGCTTGCCCAACACATCAAAAGCCAACTGGCCCGGCAAAGCATAGCAACGCACATCATCCTCGCGCGCATGGATAATGCGTTCAATCGTAGCCAGCAAACGCAGCAACGCCCCCCGCCGCAGCTCAACAGTAAACACCGAATACTGCACCGGAATACCTTGTTTTTTAAGGCAACGATGGACACGCCCCAAACGCTTGGCATTGGCAATATCATAACTGACCAAAAACAGGGACTTCTGACTATCTGCCATGACCACCACTCCAGCTATTAAAACAGATCAACCCGCTAAAACAAATCGACCAACCAAGCATGTAACTTATTGAGCAAGCTCTGATGCAAACGCTCGACACGCAAAGTGCGCCCATAAAAAAACCCAACCTGCTGCCGATAATCGGGATACGCGGATAAACCTTCCAGCCACACCAACACCGGCACCCGAAAATCCCATAACAACAACTCAGTAAAATCCTTGGGCAAATCTAGCCACGGCTCTTGCAACAACTCAGAATCGGCAGCCAAACCGTTGTTTTGGAACAGCTCCACCACCTGTGCAAACAACAAGCCCCGCACACAAGCCAGCACCGGCATAACCGGTTGCAGGGGCAAACTGTTTTGCTGCTGGCATAAAAAAGTCTCCAGCTCATTCTGGGCCACCGTTATCTGCTGATGTTTAAGCAAGCTATTGGCACAACTTTGCACCACCATCCGCTGCATTGCCTGATACCAATCTTGGTAACGTGCCCCGCCATCGGCCCGCCCCAGTAAATCCACCAACCGCTGCCTAAAACACTGCCGGTCGTCGCCTTGGCCCAAGCACCGCGCCACCACCAAGCCATCATTATCCAAAAAACAAACGCTGATGCCTTGGCTGGCACAGGCCAGCAACGCTTCTGTATGCCACTGCACATGCCCCCTGACCAGCACCCGCGAAACACGTTGTAAAGGGAACAGTTGCTCGGCTTGACCGGGCACATGCACCAGCAATGCCGGCGTTTCCAAACCCACCCAAGCCCCCTCACGCCCTTCAATATACAGCGGACGCATTAACCTACCCCACGAAAATCCGCCACAAAACGCTGCGCCAACGCATAGCCATAACGCCTAAACAAGCGCCTTATCGGATTGGCGAACAACTCATATTCGGCATAAAAGCGCTGCCTGCCGCTTTTGTTAAGCAAAACCTGCCCGTTGTCATCAGAAAAATTTTCCGCCCGCAAAGCCCGTTCCCTAAATAACCGCCAAACCAACGCATCCAAAGCAGCCCGTTGCGTCTCCATAAAATCACAAGCCAACGATTCGCGCCCAAAAGCCGGATCATGAAAAAAGCCAATATAAGGGTCCAGCCCCGACTCATGGCAGGCTTTGACCGCCTCAAAATGCAACAAAGTATAGCCCAACGACAAACAGGCATTGACCGGGTCTGGCGGCGGTCGCCTGTGTCGGCCTGTAAACTGCAAAGACGGCGCAAACAACGCCCGGTAAGCCTCAAAATAAGCCGCTGCAGCACTGCCTTCAAAGCCCCGCAACTGCTCCACAGATACCGACTGACCGCCAGCCAAAGTAGCCAAAATGCCCTCCAATGTGGCAATAGCAGCGGTGAACTGGCGGCGCAAATCCTGCCGCTGCGGCAACGCCCGCACCAACAAACTTTTTTGGCTACGCAACTTGGCAATCACCAGCCAGCGTGACAGCTTCACCCGTTCAGCCCCATCAAGATAACAGCTATATTGCGCCACCCGCCGCTGGCTATCGTTATGCGGCCTGCCCAACAGCATCGCCACATTACGGTGGTTGCGCCCGCTCAACATCAACACGCCAATATTTTTTTCCGCCAACGCCCCCAACAAACGTGTATCCAAAAGCACTTGCCCGCGCAACACCACCCGTTCCAACAAATGCAACGGCACTGTGCCGCTCTTGGCGCCTTGCTCGTACAAAGCGATACAGCCACCTTCATACCCCAATCGCAAATCCTTACGGTCTATAAACAACGTACTCAATCACCTACCCCACATAATAAAAAGCGCCGTCTTGCGGCGGCACAGCCTTACCCAGCGTCCGTACCCGACAACGGGCATCCAGTTGCAACAACAAAAAACGGTCTTCATCCGGGTCAATAATTGACTTCATCGACGCCAGCAGATGGTCTTTTTCGGCATCGGTCAAAAAACATTCATACACCGATTTTTGTCCGCCGGATGCATACGAACGCACCACAAACAACGCTTGGCGCAAGCGCTTGCTATTGGCAATGTCATAAGCTGCAATATAAAGTTGACGTTTTTTCATGGCGCAAGCATAGCCCTATCGGCAATAAAAGGGCAGGCTGGCAAGCTTGCCAACTCAATGGCGGGACGTGGAATGGGGCGAAGGGTTGGGTGCTTTGGTTAATACAGTTGCCCCGTGTTCCGCAAGGCTTCATACAGGCTGCATTATTGCCGTTTGGCCATAAACGTTACATGCCATTAGCAAAGCCAAACTAGGGCTTGCCCTGAGCGTAGCCGAAAGGCATTGGCCTTGCTAATCAGCCTGCTTTGTCAACGATGTGGAAATCGAATTGGGCAATTCCCACATAGCGCCGCTTGCCGGGTCAATCAGCAGCAGACCCAAAATGCCGCCAAACAAAATATTGCCAAAATACCAACCACTGATCTGGCTATCGACCGTCGACAAGCCGTCATTAAACCCCGCCTTAGCATACTTGACAGTATATTTTTCCCCCGAAAAAAACCCCGCACTGCTTTTTAAACTGACCGTGGCCGGTGTTGTCCCGCTGTGCATCTCTTGCCCTGCTTTATTGCTTATTAAAAATTTAGCTTCACTAGGTGAGCTATTAACAGTCACTGGATAAGAAGTGCTTCCGGCAATGGTGGCACAACCGGCAAGGCTAGTCAGACTCAGCGCAATCATAAAATAAATCATAGAGTTCCTAATAAGGTGGTTTGATAAGTTATTTAGGTGGGCACAAACAGCGTGCCCACCCTACGGCCTACAGGCAATGCCATAAACGGCAAAATGCGGTTGAATTAATGTGATGGCGCAAGCATAGCCCCAAGAGCAACAAAAGGGCAGGCTGGCAAGCTTGCCAACTCAATGGCGGGGGTGGGTAGGTTTGGCAGGGGGTAATGCTAGGTTAGCGGGGGGGGGCAATAAAAAATGGTTGGAGTGCAAAGGTATCAGCGTATTGCACCCTAATGGCTATGCCAATCCTAACAGTACGTTAGGATGCTTGGCGGCAAGGCGGGGCTACATCAGCCGAACATCCAAATGTTTGCCCAGTGCTTTGGCATATTAAGGTGGACAGACTAGGCGAGTGCTTGCCGGACACCAGCGATGCTTCCAGCCTCGCCACTGCCGAGGCTTTAGTGCCCATGCGTTCGGCAACTTGCGCGTGGGATAAACCGGTTTCACGTCGGGCGGCAAGGATCATATCCAGCATCGGCATTTCTTCACGCTCAATGCGTTCATATTCGGCCCACACTTCCGGGGCTTCCAGTAGGTAGCTAAACCATTTGCCCCGGCTTTGTCTTAATCCCTTCTTAATAAGGTCAGATATTTAGGTTCTGTGTCACATCAAAACCACCACAGGTTTTACCTGTGTTAATCCCTTCTTAATAAGGTCAGATATTTAGGTATTAAAGGTAGCTAACATTACCTATCAGGTAGAGTCTTAATCCCTTCTTAATAAGGTCAGATATTTAGGTAGACGGGGAACTTCAAGTATCCATTATAGGAACCGTCTTAATCCCTTCTTAATAAGGTCAGATATTTAGGTCAAGGATTTATCATCATGCAGCTAAAAGAACTAAGGGTCTTAATCCCTTCTTAATAAGGTCAGATATTTAGGTGTTATCATCAACATAACTAGAGTATCAAAATGAAGTCTTAATCCCTTCTTAATAAGGTCAGATATTTAGGTATCCCTCGCCCATGGAATGGGCATCACTTTAACCGGTCTTAATCCCTTCTTAATAAGGTCAGATATTTAGGTTGACCAGAAACACCAACCCAACCTTGAAACCCATGTCTTAATCCCTTCTTAATAAGGTCAGATATTTAGGTAGAGGGTAGAGTTATGTATATCTTAAAC
>CAIYOW010000005.1 GCA_903927955.1 uncultured Methylococcaceae bacterium
ATGCAATCCCAATCGCCGCAAGGCTACCGATAACTAAGATGACACGAGGAAGTCTGGACAATCCGACAGCAACCCACAATGCCATAGCCGTTGTGAGCCACCACAGATGTTTGGGCGGGTCATAAGCACCGATAACTTGATCAGCGAAATGTATTGGGATTATCGCTAACAACCATAAGCCAAGCGCTGCTGTTTGGCGACGATATTGTTGCCTGTATAAACCGAACAAAAGTCCAACGGATGCCAGAAAACTGACGGGAATCCACATAATGTCGCCCATACTCGTATAGGCATGGAACAATGATTGGATCGTTGTCTGTATCGACGGAATAGTAAGTGTACTTTGTTTAACCTTTAGTTTCCGCTAACAGCCCGTGTTGAAAAACGGCGTAATGAGCGGAAATCGTGGTAAGCTGGTTTAAGAAAAAGAAGCCAAACCCCGCGCGATGACCATGCAAAATGATACGGTAAAAGCTTTGAGCCAGTTGACTGAAAATTTACCAGTTGGAACCAACTTGGGAATGCTGCATTTCCTATGGATGCTGGTGAGCGGGGCGTTATTGCCGAGTCGTGGCGCATTGTTTCCAGCGCTGAAAAGTATTGGGCTAAGCGATGGGGAAACGCGGCGGGCGTGGCGCGCGTTTCGGTCGGGGCAGTGGCGGATCAGGGATTTGGTGCGGGTCTGGCGGACTCATGTGAAAGAACAAAGCGGTTGGGTCATCCATCGAATTGAAGGCTATGTGCCGGTGACGGTGGATTTGACGGCCTTTTGGCGACCGACGCTAAAAAACTGCCCGAGTAAGCATTACGAACCGAGCGCAGGCCAAGCGCTGCCCGCGGTGACGATGGGATTGGTAGGGGAGGTGGGGGAGATGAACGGACAGCGGTTAGCATTGATACGGCAAATTGAACGGGTACGCGCGCACGATGGCAGTGAAAAGCAACTATGGGCCGATGTGCTCAAGCAGGTAAAAAAAGACTTGGCTGAGGACGAGGTGATGGTGGTTGATGCCGGGCTGAAGATCAGCGATCTGCATCAGGCCGGGATTGAGCGCTTTGTGATCCGGTTGGCGGTCAACTTTACGGCCCACCGTAACGTCTTGCCCGAATACAAAGGCGGACGCAAAGCGACTTATGGGACACTGGTTCGCCCGTTGGGGCGTCAAGGCAAGAAGTGCTACCTGTCAGCTACGGCGCCTGACGAAACGGTGGATTGGCTGGTCAAGGGTCGGATTATAGCGGTCAAAGTCTGGCGTGCCATGGTTTTGCCGAAGACGGTGCCCAACCCTCTCAACAAAATCTTCGATATCTATGCTTTTCACGACCCAGACTACAAGCGCCCGTGGTTGCTGGCTACGCCCGTTAAACTCGCCTATCAAAGCGTTCATACTTTTTATAGCGACCGTTGGCCCGTTGAACAAATTCCGTTGTGTGCCAAACAGATGCTTGGTGCCCATCGGCAGTTTGTCCATAACCTCGAAGCCGTTCAGCGGCTACCCGAATTAGCCTTGTTCGCTGGCTCAACTTTGAGTTTTCTGGCGGCTGCCGCTCCGCCCGTTCCGACTGGCTTTTGGGATCGCCATCCCAAAGCCACTCCTGGCCGTTTTCGTCGGGCGCTTTTTGGCAAACCGTTTCCAAAAGATGCCATACTCCCACGGCAACTTCGAGAAAAGAAATCAGTCACCGCCCACTTGCCTAAAGGCATTTTGGCCCGCCGTCAAAAAATGGCTCAAAATGCTCCAGTTTTTGGGCCAAATTTGTCTTGAGTGGTAGTTCGTATCTCTGAAACCCGCTTTTTTTAGGGGAAACTAAAGCTCGATATATTTGGCAATCATCGCCAATTTGACCACTTCGAGAATTATCTGACCGGGTTGATAGTCCTCGAAAAAGCTGCCCCTCGAGCTGCTTGCGGTGATGGATCAGCTCGAAAACATAACAACACCGTGATCTAACATCGTTAGTTGTAGTGTACTATTCTGTCATTACTCAATTGCTCAACATATGGAATCTCAGCCCGCATGACCGATAGCGATGTAACAGCGCGCATACACCAGTTTAACAATGATGGCAGACGCCGTCCGGAACTGGTACAACACAAATACAATTTGATGGCGGCTAACCCGTTTTCGTTTTTTCGGGGATCCTGTCACCTATTTTACCAGGATTGGCCCCGTGACACGCCGCTCAACAACGCGCCATCGGTCTGGATCGCGGGCGATTTGCATCTGGAAAATTTCGGCAGCTATCGCGGCGACAACCGGCTGGTCTATTTTGATATTAACGATTTTGACGAGTCCGTATTGGCACCGTGTACCTGGGATGTGGCGCGGCTGCTGA
>CAIYOW010000006.1 GCA_903927955.1 uncultured Methylococcaceae bacterium
GTAGGTCGTCTGCCAATAAACACGCTGTTTAACGGTTGTCCTGCACCGATTTTGGCACGGATAACATGCCAGCCGCGCGGCGTACATTCGCTGCCGCGCTGTTCGCCCAAGCCATTTTTGGCGGTCGATACTGGATAGCGGGTCAATAGGGTGTCGTTTTTAATGACAGATAGTTGTTGGCTGTCGGCGCAAACCTGCAAATACAGTTCATCCGCTTTAATGGTGATAGCAGACGCGTGCATTTTATTGGCTGCTGGGTTGCGTGGGTGATGGTGGTAGCTGGTATTGGGCTGCCGAACCGGTTTTTAAAAAATCGACCAGATAACCCATAATTAGCTGGGCTGCTTCTTCTTTTTGGCTGGCTACGGCAATTTGCACATAGGTGGTGTTATCCAGCTTATGACAATTGACCATAGCCACGCTTTGCTCCCCAAACCCGCCAATCGTACCGTTGCCGTGGTCTTCAATTTGCAAGTTCATTTTGCCCATGATTGCACGGGTGCGGGCCTGGCAAACGTCATAACTGACCTCATGCTTGGTGAAGCTGGAGGTGGATAGGGCGGGTGGGGCTGCCAACACGGGAGACATAGCGGTCAGCAATGACGCGATTGAAAGCAAATGGCAATAAAATTTCATAGTTCTGCACCTGTTTTTAAATTCTCTCTGGTGTTGCGAAGCGCGTTGGCTGAGCGTAGTCGAAACCACTGAATCCTCCGACTTCGCTCAGGTTAACGGATGGATTCGCGCTACACAAGCTGGTAAAGGCTACGCCATGCCCAAGATTATTTCTGGAACAACGCCATAGATTCAACATGCCCCGTTTGCGGGAACATGTCCATCACCCCTGCCTTGACCAGATGATAACCTAGCTCATTGACCAGGATACCGGCATCACGCGCCAAGGTGGAAGGGTTGCAAGACACATAGACAATTTGTTCCGGTTGCCAAATTTTCAATAGTGGCAGGACTTCCGCTGCCCCTGCCCGTGACGGGTCCAGCAAGATTTTAGTGAACTTTTGCTGAGCCCACGCTTCACCGCTAATATCTTTGCTTAAATCAGCGGCATAAAATTCCACATTTTCAATGCCATTGAACTGGGCGTTGGCTTTGGCGTGGTTCACTAAAGGCTGATCGCCTTCAATACCCACCACATGCCCTGCATATTTTGCCATTGGCAGGGTAAAATTGCCCAAGCCACAGAACAAGTCCAGCACAGTGTCTTGTTGGGTCAGGTTTAAGGTTGCCAGCACCCTGTTGATCATTTGCCGATTGATGTCGTAATTGACTTGGGTGAACATGGCGGGGCGGAATTTAAAAGTGATGCCGTGGTCTGGCAAGCTGTAAGTGGGGATTACTTCCGGCTCGCCGTCCAACGGCACAATGGTGTCAGGGCCTTTGGCTTGCAAACAGACCGACACGCCGTGCTGATGGGCAAATGCCCGCATAATGGCCTGGTCGTCGGCGGTGGGCGGTTCCAGCACCCGAAAAGCCAACACACAGGCATCATCACCAATCGCCACTTCAATCTGCGGGATTTTTTCGCGGATAGACAGTTGCGCGATCATTTCCCCTAGTGCCAGCAAGCGAAGGCCAACAATTTCATGCATCACGATGCAACTGTCTATCTCAGCCAAATAAGGATGGCGTTTTTCCCGAAAGCCGACCAGCACGCGGTCTTTTTTAGCTACATATTTAACGCCCATACGCGCTTTGCGCCGATAGCCCCAATGCGGGCCGGTCAACGGCGGCCAAAATTCTGCAATCGCCAGTTTACCGATGCGCTTGAACTGCTCTTCCAGCAAACCTTGCTTGATGCGGATTTGAGCCGTTTCTTCCACATGCTGGAAGCTGCAACCACCACACACACCATAATGCGGGCAACGTGCCGCCACCCGTTCCGGTGCTTGGCTTAATAACGCCACCACTTTGCCTTCGGCATAATCTTTGCGGCTATCGGTGTAAATAAATTCCACTTGCTCGCCGGGCAATGCCTCGTCGATAAATATCACTTTGCCATCGACATGACCGACCCCTCGGCCATCGTGGGTGAGTGATTCAATAGTGATGGTCACCGGCGCTTCCGGCAGCTTTTTTTTTCTTGAGCGGGTTCGCTTCATGCTAAGTAACGTCCTGATGTCTTATGGGAGGCTGATTTTTGGATGGCTCGGCGGGTGGCTATTGTGCGGATGCATCCGCACCTACCAGCACACGTTCTGAAAATGATGCGCTGTTAGGCCGGAAATACGCCGGTTGATAAATATCGGTCGCCACGATCACACACTATCGCCACAATAACCGCGTTTTCCAGCTCCTTGGACAGACACAGAGCCGCGTGTACCGCACCGCCTGAAGACACACCGGCAAACAAACCTTCTACCGTTGCCAGTTCGCGGGTCATGTTCTCAGCCGACACTTGATCAACCTCAATAATCCGGTCAACGCGGCTTTGCTGATAAATTTTTGGCAGATATTCCTTAGGCCAGCGGCGGATTCCCGGTATTTTAGATTCTCCCTCAGGTTGTACGCCAACAATTTGGATGGCGGGGTTTTGCTCCTTCAAAAACTGGGAGGTGCCCATAATAGTGCCGGTCGTGCCCATTGAACTGACAAAATGCGTGACCGTGCCTTGCGTGTCGCGCCAAATCTCCGGCCCTGTGCCTTGGTAATGGGCGCGTGGGTTATCGGGGTTGGCGAATTGGTCGAGGATTTTGCCTAGCCCTTGCGCTTCCATTGCGCGAGCCAAGTCAATCGCCGCTTCCATACTGCCTGCTGACGGTGTCAAAATGATTTCCGCGCCGTAGGCTTTCATAGACGCTTTACGCTCTTCGCTCATATTGTCCGGCATGATCAACGTCATTTTATAGCCTTTAATGGCGGCTGCCATAGCCAAGGCAATACCGGTATTGCCGCTGGTGGCTTCAATAAGGCGGTCGCCCGGGCGAATTTCCCCCCGGGCTTCGGCATGTTTGATCATGCTCAGGGCAGGGCGGTCTTTCACCGACCCGGCCGGATTGTTGCCTTCCAGTTTCACCAACACAGTATTGCTGGTAGTGCCGGGCAAACGCTGTAGCCGGACTAACGGCGTGTTACCGACAAAGTTTTCTATAGTGGGGTAGTTCATAATACGACGCGATAAATAGACTGGGTATATTGTCGATGGTTTAATCATCATCCTTGGCTTTGGCGGTTTTTTCAACCGGCAACAGCGGGATATTATAGCCTTCAATAATAGTATGGATGGCGCTTGCATTGGTGGTAATCAACTTGTCCAATTGGGCTTTTCTGGCACTATCGCCTTTACGCACACCCATTGCCATAGCAAAATCAAATTTTATGCCGGGGCTAGCAGGCATAGGCAGCAGGGCATAGCTGTTTTTAGGGTTCTGGGCAATGATATGACCGGCAATCGGCCCCCATAAAATCACCATGTCAATTTTCTTCGCTTTTAGGTCTTTGTCCAGCAGCATGGCCACATTATTGCCCTCGTCGCCCGACATGGACTGGTAAGGGATGCCTTGCTCCAACAAGCCATTCTGTTGCAGCCAAGTAGTGCCTGGGCCACGGTCAAACATGGCAATTTTGAGTTTTTCCTGCCGGTTTTCCGGCAAATCCGCCAATTGTCCAGGGGTTTTAATATCATCCCAGCCCCGTCCTTTGGCAATCAGCAGTACATAAGCGGAGCGGTAATAAGGCTCAGTGGTCAGCGTCATGTCCGAGCCAGCCGGCACGTTCATCACAATATCGCATTTAAAGTTTTTGCTATCCACTTCCTTATCATTCACCGGTGCGGTCAAGGTGTTGCGGATAAAGCCCAAACGTTGCGGAAACCACGTGTATTCCAATTTTTGCCCCAATTGTTTGGCGAACAGAGTGGCAATTTTATTTTCAAAACCATCTTGGTTCTTTGTCGAGTAAGGCGGGTTTAGGGGATCAGCGCAGACTTTAAAAGCATCTTGGGCAAGCAAAGGCAGGCTGCTTGTCGCCAAACACCAGCCGGTCACAAGCATTTTAATAGGGTGGTTAAGGTTCATCTTATATCCTGACAGGTTGGAGCAATTTTAAGCAATTCATTTTACCGTAACAAATCCGATTGCCTAAAGCAAACACCTAATGTCCGACGCGAGTGGCAGGGGCAAAATTCTACCGTTTTGCAAGGACGGATGTGCCTTGCCTTAGTTATTTGCCTTCCCCTTTCAAACAGGTCGAGGGCTTGACCATTAAAAACAGACACCTAGCAATCTGCCAACAATTTACTGTACCTTGTCCATCAATAACGGGTGGCAATTCCCGAAAAAACACTATATATTGTGCAAAAATAAATTTTAA
The DNA here is from genome assembly GCA_903927955.1 of uncultured Methylococcaceae bacterium. Taxonomy (GTDB): domain Bacteria; phylum Pseudomonadota; class Gammaproteobacteria; order Methylococcales; family Methylomonadaceae; genus Methylovulum. The sequence continues at coordinate 4,327 of CAIYOW010000006.1, forward strand.
AACCTATATGTGGTTTTTTATCCACATTAGACCAAGCCCGTTTTGGTGGCTTTCAAGCCACTGATTTGCCATTTTTTTCTGCATCCGTAGCCTTCTTTATTCTGGATACTGCTTATGAACGCACAACTACACATCATCACCCATACCGTGACAGAGCCGCCTTTTCAGGAAGCGTCTATGGATATATGGGATAAAAAATACCGTCTTAAATCCAAGGATGGCAACATCTTGGACAGCACGATTGACGACACCTACCAGCGGGTGGCCCGGGCGTTGGCTGATGTTGAACAGGGCAAAAGCAAACAAGAACAGCATTACAAAGAATTTTTGTGGGCGTTACGGCAAGGGGCCATACCGGCAGGCCGCATTGTTTCCAATGCCGGTGCGTTAGAACATAAGCCCGCCACCTCCACCATTAACTGCACTGTTTCCGGCATCATTTACGATTCTATGGATGATATTTTGCACAAAGTGCATGAGGCGGGGCTGACACTGAAAGCCGGTTGCGGTATCGGCTACGAATTTTCCACCTTACGCCCTAAAAATGCTTATGTGTCCGGTGCGGGGGCATACACGTCCGGGCCATTGTCGTTCATGGATATTTACGACAAAATGTGTTTCACCGTATCATCCGCCGGTGGAAGGCGTGGCGCACAAATGGGCACTTTTGATATTGGTCACCCCGATGTGGTCGAATTTATCCGTGTCAAACGCGAAGACGGTCGTTTGCGCCAATTCAATTTGTCGCTGTTGATCACTGCCGAATTTATGCAAGCCGTGAAAAACAACCAAGTTTGGGCGTTATCGTTTCCGGTCACCGACAAAGAGGCTGCTGTTGACAAGCTGGACTTGACCGACCCTAATCAGGTTATTTGGCGTGAATTTCCTTGCCAGCAAGGCTATATTGTCAATAATGACGGCTTGGTGGCTTGCCGCGTCACCAAAACGCTGCCCGCCCGCCGCTTGTGGGACATGATCATGAGTTCCACGTATGATTATGCCGAACCGGGCTTTATCCTTATCGATAAGGTCAACGAAATGAACAACAATTGGTTTTGCGAAAAAATCCGCGCCACCAATCCCTGTGGCGAACAACCCTTGCCGCCTTATGGTTCGTGTCTACTGGGTTCTATCAACCTGACTCGGTTTGTTAAAAAAGCGTTTACCGCCGATGCCTATTTCGACTGGGAAAACTATAGCAAAGTGATCCGTATTTTTAGCCGGATGCTCGATAACGTAGTGGAGCTGAACGGCTTGCCGTTGCTGCAGCAGCGCGAAGAAATCACCAGCAAACGCCGTCATGGCATGGGCTATCTGGGTTTGGGTTCGACCGTGACCATGCTGGGCATGAGATACGGCGAAGCGGATTCTTTGGTGTTCACTGAGCAAGTCACCCAAGTGCTGGCGGTTGAAGGATGGAAAGCCGCATTGGCTTTAGCCAAAGAAAAAGGCCCAGCGCCGATTATGGAGCAGCTGTTCACGGTGACGGGTGCAATGTTGCATCAACGCCCAGAAATGATTGCTGACGGCTATAAGGTGGGCGATACCGTTGCAGGCAAAGTGCTTCATGCTAAATACAGTCGCTACATGCAAAAAATCGCCCAAATTGAACCGGATTTGGTGCGACAACTGGCAGAAACCGGGGCGCGCTTTAGCCACCACAGCTCCATAGCTCCAACCGGCACTATTTCCTTGTCTCTGGCCAACAACGCCAGCAACGGCATAGAACCCAGTTTTGCCCACCATTATTCGCGCAACGTCATACGCGAGGGCAAAAAATCCAAAGAAAAAATTGATGTTTATTCTTATGAATTGCTGGCCTACCGGCATTTGATCAATTCTGAAGCGATGCCTTATAGCAATGACCCTAAACAGCAGTTGCCCGATTATTTTATTGCCGCCGATGATGTTTCGCCTAAACAACATGTTGATATACAGGCCGCTGCACAAAAATGGATAGACTCGTCCATATCCAAAACCGCCAACGTGCCCACCGATTACCCGTATGAAGACTTTAAATCCATCTACCAATACGCCTACGAACAATGTCTAAAAGGCTGCACCACTTTCCGCTTCAATCCCGAAGTGTTCCAAGGCGTGTTGGTCAAAGAATCCGATTTGGAGAACACCACTTATCAATTCACCCTGGATGATGGCTCTGTTGTGGAACTTAAGGGTAATGAGGAGGTGGAATACGATGGGGAAACCCATACTGCCGCCAATTTGTTTGATGCTTTGAAGGAAGGCTATTACGGGAAGTTTTAAGTAATGTTGCATTGCACCGCGCGGGCATTAGAAATGCCCGCCCTACAAAATCGCATAATAATGTTTATTTTAATAGATAAATCGTCTATTATCACTATGTTAAACCTGTTAAATCCACTTTATCTTGAGGAAAAACCATGCTCACCAAAAAGACAATTATTATAATACTGGGTATATGGCTGGGGTTGGCTTTTTCGCAAGCCCACGCTTTAGTTGTCATCCCCATAACGGGGCAAGCACCCAATTATTATGTCTGTAACGGAAAAAATGCTTCTTTGGTGTTTTATGACCGATCCTTTGTCAACAACGCGACCATGCTAGAGCTTACCCTAAACAAGGTAAAATACGTTTTTAACAAGCAAGATGTCAGTTCCCAGAACACGGTGATGGGTAAGCTTAAAACTGTGACCTATAGTATTATGCCTGATGTGAACATCAATAAAGCGTCGGTGATTATTCCTACCATCACTTTGGGTTCTAATGGTTTTGGCCCGTTTATGAATGATGCCAGTTTCACTAGCCAGTTGATTTTGACTTCAGTGGCAACGCCTTATATTGCCCAACCGTTTATTGGTGTGCGTGAAACTTCTTCGTATGTCAGTTTAAGCTGCAAAGCCTCTTTGCTGTTCGTTCCTCTTTACTAGCCTGTTGTAAAAAAACCTGTAGGGCTGCCCGTACTGAAATTGTCGGCAGCCTTGCACCCGTACCCCCACCATCTGAATTATCAGGGGCATGATCGGGCCTGCGCTGCCCCGTTTGTATGGTGGCATGATCTTAATTGAGTACGGCAGATCAGGTGCAAGGCTTGCAACCCGTTATATTGGCTTATTATCCACTCATTACCAGATGCTGCGCGAACAAGCCGAAAATCGGGAAGCCCCTTTATCCCCAGAACATGACGCCACCCCAGCCGACGGGATGCCGATGCATGAGCTGTTGGCCCATAACTATGAACTCGAGCGGCAAAATGAAGCCTTACGGCAGAACCAAGTTGTTATTGAACAAGCCCGCGACCGTTACCATAACCTTTACGAGTTTGCCCCAATAGGCTATATCGAACTGGCTCATAATGGACTGGTAAGTACTGCCAACCTGACCGCTGCTGAACTATTGGGTGTTGACCGCCCACAATTGCTGGGCCAGCATTTAGCACACTTTATTGCCCTTAGCGACCGAACGCGCTGGCAACAGTTGTTTACAAGCCTTGTGGAATTCCCAAGCAATAAAAGGCAAGCATTTGATTTTAAAATGCTGCATCACAATAAAGTGGTTTTTGACGCACATCTGGACTGCCTTTGCGATACCCCAGCCAACGGCTTGCCGACACTGCGCCTGACCTTGACTGACATTAGTGCCAGCAAACAGCTAGACCATGAGCTGCAACTTGCCGCCATTGCTTTTGATTCGCAAGAAGGTATTTTTATAACCGATGCCGATACGGTGATTTTGCGGGTAAACAAGGCTTTTACCGCCATCACTGGTTTCAGTCCTGAAGAAATCGTCGGCAACACCCCTAAGTTGTTGCAATCAGGGCGGCACGATAAAGTTTTTTATCGGGTACTCTGGACAAGCCTGAACAGCAAGGCTTCTTGGCAGGGCGAAATTTGGAATCGCCGCAAAAACGGCGAAATATATCCGGCCTGGATGACTATTACAGCAGTGTACGACAACGCTGGTAAACTTAAGCATTATGTCGCCGCCCATATTGATATAGGTGCTACCAAAGCGGCCTACGAGCAAATAGAACGCTTGGTGTTTTATGACCCATTGACCAATTTGGCCAACCGTCGGCTACTGACCGAACGCTTGCATTTAGGGGTTGCCGCTAGTATCCGCAACAAACGCCACGGAGCATTGTTGTTTATCGACCTCGATAATTTCAAATGGCTTAATGATACGCTCGGGCATGACATGGGCGATTTGTTATTGAAACAGGTCGCCCAGCGCCTGATGGGCATAGTGCGGGAGATAGATACGGTTGCCAGGCTAGGCGGTGACGAGTTTGTGGTGATGCTGGAGGGTTTGGACAGGCAAGCAGAAGAAGCTGCTATCAGCACTGAAGTGGTTGGCCGGAAAATACTGGATACTTTAAACGAGCCTTATCAATTGGCGGGCCATGATTACCGTTGCTCATGTAGTATAGGTGCGACATTATTTTATGGTTACACCATACCCGAAGTGGATTTGCTCAGGCATGTTGATTTTGCCATGTACAAAGCCAAGCATAACGGGCGCAATAACCTCTGCTTTTTTGACCATGCCATGCAAATGGCATTGATTGAACGCACCGCGCTTGAGGCCGATTTACGGCAAGCGTTGGTCAAAGGGCAGTTTGTGCTTTTTTACCAAAAACAGGTCAGCCATGATAACCAAATTGTGGGTGTTGAGGCACTGATCCGTTGGCAACATCCCGCACTGGGGCTGCTGGAACCCGCTCAGTTTATTTCTTTAGCCGAAGAAACCGGCCTTATTTTGCCTATCGGCCAGTGGTTGCTGGAAACCGCTTGCAGGCAACTGGAACAATGGGCAGGGCAAGCCCAGACTTGTCAATGGCTGCTTTCTGTCAATATTAGCCCTATCCAGTTCCATCAGCCTAACTTTGTCCAAAACATCATTGCCCTGCTTGACCAATTCGCGGCCAATCCGCATCAGCTCAAGCTTGAACTGACCGAAAGTTTGGTGCTTATCAATATTAACGAAGCCATCACCAAAATGAACACGCTTAGGGATAAGGGTGTCCGTTTTTCCATGGACAATTTTGGCACAGGCTGCTCCTCGCTATCGCATTTGGCTCAGCTGCCGCTAGATCAGCTTAAGATAGACCGTTCCTTTATCCAAAATATTGGCATTAAACCCACCGATACGTTAATAGTCAAAACCATCATTGCCATGACCCAAACTTTGGGCATCAAGGTGATTGCCGAGGGCGTGGAAACGGTGGCGCAAAGAAACTTTCTGTTGCAACACGGATGCATGTTGTATCAAGGCCATTTGTTTGGACGGCCCATGCCGTGGGATGAGTTTGCGGAATTATTATAAATTATTATTTTTTAACAAAATAATAATGCTCACCAAACTTGCCTTTTAAGGTCATGGCATCGGCGGTGCGCTCCACCAAGGCAAACGTATCAAAGCCCGACCTGCCGATATAAGGCACTTTTAGTTTGCCCGCTTCGATTTCGTAGTTGACGGGGGCTTGGTCGTAATGACCTTCTTGGCGTGGAATATTCAGAATAGTGACTTTACCGTCTTTAAACACCCATGTATCCACCCGGGGGATAGTTTCCCTTGCATTTACGGTGTTTTTTGTATATTGCAACTTCCAAGTGCCTTGTATATCGTCTTTGGAGGTTAAGGCAATGTCGGCATAGCTGGCACTGACGAACAAACACAAAGCCAGCGAAGAAGCCCATAGCAAATTTTTCATAACTGTTTCCATTTTTAAAATTAATTGTCAACATCCATTCTACGCACACTTTGCCGGAAACCCTATTTATAATTTGCCGGGCTTCTTGCGGTAGGGCGTTTTATTCTAATCACCCATCACTTTCCGTTTTTGCAACAACCATGACTTTCAAAATAGACCAAAAAATCACCCATTACAAAGTGCTGACCGCCGAAGACAAAGCCGCAGCAGTACAGCAAGCCCTTGCCGATAAAAGCCAAAATCTGGAAAGTATGCATGAAAACGTCACTCGCCCGGAAATTTTGTATGGTTCAACCTACAAGATTAAAACCCCCCAATCGGAACACGCCTTATACATCACCATCAACGATATGTTGCTCAATGAAGACACCGAGCATGAAGAGCGGCGGCCCTATGAAATTTTCATCAACTCCAAAAACATGGAGCATTTCCAATGGGTGTTGGCACTGACGCGGGTTATTTCGGCGGTGTTCCGTAAAGGCGGCGACACGTGCTTTCTGGTGGAAGAGTTAAAAGCGGTATTTGACCCGAAAGGGGGCTATTTTAAAAAAGGTGGCGTGTTTATGCCCTCGTTGGTGGCGGAAATCGGTTATGCGATAGAATCGCACCTAAAATCTATCGGGATGCTACAAGACAACACACTGGATGACCAACAAAAACAATTTTTAGCGGAAAAGCGTAAAGAATTTGAGGCGATTCATAGCAATAAAACCGTTTTGGATGACCAAGGTGCGTATCCCGCGCAGGCTATTTTGTGTGTCAAATGCCAAACCAAGGCCGTGGTGCTGATGGATGGCTGCATGACTTGCTTAAATTGCGGCGACAGCAAATGCCAGTAATTGTATGTTCGGCCATTATTCACTATGATGGAAGCGAATGCCGCAAACAACAAACACCACAGGATAATTTATGAAACTGATAACCGCTATTATTAAACCCTTTAAACTGGATGATGTCCGCGAAGCTCTGTCAGAGATTGGCGTTACTGGCATCACTGCCACCGAAGTGAAAGGCTTTGGCCGCCAAAAAGGTCATACCGAGCTATACCGTGGCGCGGAGTACATTGTCGACTTTTTGCCTAAGGTCAAACTGGAAATTGCCGTGGCGGATACCTTGGTTGACAAGGTCGTTGAGCATATTATCCGTTCCGCCAACACCGGCAAAATTGGTGACGGCAAGATTTTTGTCTCGGATTTAAGCCAAGTGGTCAGGATCAGGACTGGCGAAACAGGCGAGGACGCCATTTAATACCTACAAGGATTGTTAAGGATTGTTCCATGTTTTTAAAAATATTACCGCCAGCTTTGGCATTGATGCTGATGCCCGCATGGGCACATGCTGCTGGCCTAAACCAAGCCAACACCGCTTGGGTGCTGACCTCCACCGCCTTGGTGCTGTTTATGACCATCCCAGGCTTGTCACTGTTTTACGCCGGATTGGTGCGTAGCAAAAACGTACTGTCAGTACTGATGCAATGCTTTGCCATCACCTGTCTGGTGTCCCTGCTCTGGCTGGTGGGCGTGTACAGCTTTATTTTTGCCGATGGCGGGCAATGGCAAACCCTCATGGGCGGAGTCTCCAAAGCCTTTTTGCTGGGCATAGGGCCGGATGCGCTGGTCGGGGATATCCCCGAAACGGTGTATTTTATGTTCCAAATGACCTTTGCCATTATCACCCCCGCCCTTATTGTCGGTGCGTTTGCCGAACGCATGAAATTTTCCGCCATGCTATGGTTTAGCGGGCTATGGCTAATACTGGTCTATATGCCTATCTGCCATTGGCTATGGGGCGGCGGCTGGCTAGCCAACTTAGGGGCGATGGATTTTGCCGGCGGTATCGTCATCCATGTCAACGCCGGTGTTGCCGCCTTGGTTTCGGCACTGGTGTTGGGCAACCGCCGAGGCTTCCCGACCACCGCTATGCCGCCACATAACATGACCATGGTAGTCACAGGCGCGGGCATGTTGTGGGTCGGCTGGTATGGTTTTAATGCCGGTAGTGCCTTGACCGCTGATGGCCGGGCTGGCATGGCCATGCTGGTGACACATATCGGCGCAGCCAGTGGGGCTTTAACGTGGATGGCTATTGAATGGCGACGCTTTGGCAAGCCCAGCGTATTGGGCATTGTCACTGGCATGGTGGCTGGTTTGGGTACTATTACGCCCGCGTCCGGTTTTGTCGGCCCCTTGGGTGCGTTGGTGATTGGCGTAACCGCTGGCGTGGTGTGTTTTTACGCTACCCAATACGTCAAACGCAGCCTAAAAATTGATGATTCATTGGACGTGTTCCCCGTGCATGGTGTCGGCGGCATCACCGGTTCATTATTAACCGGCGTGTTTGCCGCCAGCAGCTTGGGTGGCTTGGGTCTAAAAGAAGGCGTTGGCATTGCCCAGCAAGTCGGCATCCAAGCCTTGGCGGTTATCGTTACTATTGCCTGGAGTGCTGTGTTCAGTTACTTGATATTAAAAGCTTTGGATAAAATCATCGGGCTTAGGGTCGGTGCCGATGAAGAAACGCAAGGGCTGGATCAGGTGCTGCATGAGGAAACGGGGTATTTGGATTTGTAAGGGGTGGGTGGTGGCATACACCCTAGCCACCGTTCAGTTACTTGATTAATGTTACACAGATCGTTGGCTGAGCGAAGCCGAAGCCATACACAGGGATATTGCATTGTTCATCCAGAGCAGAGTAGCCTGGATGAAGCAAAGCGGAATCCGGGGCTTCGTGGCACAGTGGCCCCGTATTCCGCTTTGCTTCATACGAGCTACATTTCTGGACCGCCAAGCAAAATCTTTTTGTGACAGGTTTTAAAAACGCGTTTCATCCTGCAATTCGTAGTCGTCTTCAAACACAGATTGCCATGATAAAGCGGACATAGTGGATTGTTTGGCTATTTCCGCCTGTGCATCGCGCTTGGCGATTATAAATGCCTTATCCCATAATTCTTCAATCACATGATTAGTTAAGCTAGGCGTTTCCTCTTGAATATCGGCAATTTCATCACGTACGTCCTTAATGCTGGCAATCCAGCTTAAAGAACGCCGTTCAGGCTGGGTTTGCCATTTGATAATGTGTGCAACATCAGCCCAACCAATTGGCTTTTTAGGGCGCGTTTTTCTGAACGGGACAAAGCTTGTATTAACGCCTCAATACCCAAAGTGGCTTCCGTTAGATTGCCAGCATAAAGCTCATGTTTAACTGCCAACGCTGTTTTATAGTGTGATGTACTGGATATATCCTGCCAATTCATAGCTAGCCAATAAGATTAAAGGTGATAACAAAAGTAGTTGTTCAAACCGAACTAAACAGACACGCTGCAAAATTGGTTACTGCAATGCCAAGCTAACCAACGAGATTAGTGGTTTGTTATGTGTTTTTTGATTCTATTTCTTCTAGTAAAAGGCATATGATTTTCTGTTGAAGATCAACTACCGTTTTGTGTTTGTATTGTGGAAATGACTGTTTGCTTACACCAAGCCGAATAGCCAAATCACTGTCGAACCTGTCGCCTGTAATGGCCTTTACTTGTTCTAATATTTCTTCGGGCGTGTATATCTTCATAAAAGTAAATAAAATATTTACATTAGTAAGTAATTCATTTACTATACGCTTTATGGATAATTGACTCAAGGTGAAAATACCATGACCAAACAGCTGACCTCGATTGAATTATGTGCAGGAGCGGGAGGGCAGGCTCTTGGACTACACTTAGCTGGATTCAAGCATAAGCTTCTTATAGAAATTGAACCTGCTGCTTGCAAAACGCTTCAAATAAATAATTTGATGCACAAACTAGGGTGGGAAAGTATATTGGAGGGGTGTTTAATAGAGTTCTCCAATTGTGATCTTGAGAAATACTCAAGCATTGATCTCGTTGCCGGCGGGGTTCCTTGCCCTCCATTTTCTAAAGCTGGAAAACAGCTTGGAAAAGATGATGTAAGAGATTTGTTTCCTGCCGCTCTTCGCGTTGTAGAGAAAATAAACCCAAAAGCAGTGATGCTTGAAAATGTTGCGGGTTTACTAGACTCGAAGTTTTCTGAATACAGGGATAGTATTAATAATAAATTGATTTCACTGGGATATATACCATCATGGCGACTCATTAATGCATCTGATCATGGGGTTCCCCAATTGCGTCCAAGAGTTATTCTGGTGGCTTTAAAAGAAGAATATTCAAAATATTTTTCTTGGCCTGAAGAAAAAGTAACTCCACCAACTGTCGGTGAAGCTCTGTTTGATTTAATGGCCGAGCTTGGTTGGAAAGGTGCAAATGAATGGGCCCAAAAAGCTAATAAAATTGCACCAACCTTGGTTGGTGGATCGAAAAAGCATGGTGGCCCAGATTTGGGCCCGACAAGAGCAAAGGCATCTTGGAAGGAGCTTTGTGTAAACGGTCATCGTGTTGCCGACTTTCCACCCGATAAAGATTTTGTAGGTGAAAAGGCTGGATATGAAAATATGCCACTCCTTACAGTGAGAATGGCCGCTAGAATTCAGGGATTCCCAGATTGGTGGGATTTTGTTGGTAAAAAAACAGCAGCTTACCGGCAGATTGGAAATGCTTTTCCTCCACCGGTATCGAAAGCTATCGGCAAGGGTATTTACGAAGCACTAAGCTCAAAAAAATAGACTATTCCTTGTTCATTTTTTCAATGAAATAAATTATTGCCTTTTCAATTACATGAGATATAGTTTGATTCGTGGATTTTGAATATTCAGTTATTCTTGAAAGAGTTTTTTCATTTATTGATACTAAGGTATTGATACCTATAACCTCTGGATAAGCCCAAGAGCATGTTGAACAGTCGACGGTGCATCCTTCGCATGCTCGTCTTTTCCCTACATTGCAGTGATTACAAACTGCTTGCCAGTTTTCGAGTTTATTGGTTCCCCCTCTTGAAATCGGTACTTTGTGGTCGGCTTGTAATCCTCGCACACCAGGTTTCGAAATTTTTCCACAAATCGCACATGTATTCTTTGCCGATGAAAATAACAGCGACTTTTTAGTTTGCGTTAGATATTCTCGATCTTGTGGTGGTGCCAATTTTGGTGAGTTGATACGCCAAGCATGACCGCCCAATTCAGCTTTGTGTTGTGTTTCTATATCGCAGCCGAGTTGGTCACGTAACTCTCTTGCTCTTCTATCAAAATATTTTTGCCCCGTAATCTCTAATAGTTTAGCGGAGGAAACCCAAGGCTTCGGAAATTTTTTGGAATCCGTATGCCAAAGCTCTTTTAAAATTTTAAATTTCACCTCACTAATGCCAGATGGCAAGGTTTTTATGTATTTATCAAATTCCATTAGATATCGATGATAGGAGGGAAAAACGGCAAGGAATTAGAGCATTAACTATATAGCTGAGGGTAAATATTTTTAACTCAACGTATTAACGAGTCATTGCTGAAAATCTATTTTACCCCAAAGCCCCCTCTATATCCTTTACCATCCATTTAGGCGTAGTCGTCGGCGCATACCGTTTAATCACTTGACCATCACGACCCACCAAAAACTTGGTAAAATTCCATTTTATGGCGGCTGTACCAAGGAAGCCAGATGCTTTGCTTTTCAGAAACTGGTAAATAGGTGCGGCTTCAGAGCCATTAACCGCCAACTTGGCCATCACCGGAAAACTGACAGCATAATTGACCTGACAAAATTTAATGATCTCCGCGTTGCTCCCCGATTCCTGATGACCAAACTGATTGCAGGGGAAAGCCACAACCAGCAAGCCTTGGTTGGCGTATTGTTGGTATAAGCTTTCCAATTCCGCGTATTGCGGCGTAAATCCACATTGGCTCGCCACGTTGACAATCAACAACACCTTGCCTTGATATTGGGCAAGCGGGTGTGCAACATTATGGCTATCGGTTACGACAAAATCAAAAATATTCAATGGTTTTCCTTGTTTGGTAAGTTTTCGTAGCCCAATCCAATCTCTTCCACCGGCAGGCATGTTTCTGTTTTAGATGATCATGACAATTATGCTACCATTACTGGTCTCATTATTATTGTTTTCAATACCAGTATTTTTGTAAAGCCCGCATGGAAACAATCGGCTTCCGATAGGGTCGCTTCTTAACGCACTTGCACGTGCTTTACTGGCTTTTACTGGTTTAAATACTCAAAACTACTATTACTCAACAGGTTAGCTATGCAATATTTTAGATTGTCTATGATTGTCACGGTCATTGCTTTGGCCGCCGCCTTTGCTTGGGCTGGTATCGACGGGGCGATTATCGCCTTGATTTTAGGGGTGCTTGAAGTCAGTTTGTCATTTGACAATGCAGTAGTCAACGCCGCCGTGTTAAAACGCATGGATGACAAGTGGCAACAATACTTCCTGACGTGGGGGATTTTGATTGCTGTTTTTGGGATGCGTTTACTTTTTCCGATTGCCATTGTTTCGGTGGCAACCGGTATTGATTTTGTCGGCGTTGGCGAGATGGCTTTAAAAGACCCGAGTACTTACGCCAAGCATTTGGAAGCATCGCATGTGCAAATTGCAGCCTTCGGCGGCATGTTTTTATTGATGGTGTTCTTCTCCTTTCTTTTTGACACAGGCAAAGAATTGCATTGGTTGGGCAAGCTCGAAGAAAAATTGACTAGCCTCGGCAAATTGGAATCTATTGGCATTATCTTGGCGTTGGGTCTGTTGTTGTCTTCACACCAGTGGTTGCCAGAGGCCATTCAACATGAAGCTTTGGTGGCCGGCATTGCCGGGGTGATTTTGTATGTTTTGGTGGATAGTCTGGCAGACTTGTTTGACAATGACCAAGAGGAAGACGGACAACTGGCGGGTACGGTTAAAAAAGCCGGGGTGATGAGCTTTATTTACTTGGAAGTGCTGGATGCCTCGTTCTCTTTCGATGGTGTCATTGGCGCGTTTGCCATTACCCAAGATGTGATCATCATCATGCTGGGTCTAGCTATGGGTGCTATGTTTGTGCGGAGCCTAACAGTGTTTTTGGTGCGTAAGGGTACGCTGGATGAATTTGTCTACTTAGAACATGGCGCCCACTATGCCATTGGCACCTTGGCGGTGATTATGCTGATGAGCATGACCATTCCCATACCCGAAGTGGTGACGGGTCTGATTGGCGCGGTGTTGATTGGCTTGTCGGTGCTTTCTTCAATCATTTACAACAGAAAACACGCGGCTAAGGATTAACGTATAAATAAACCGTAGCACAAAAAAAAGGGCGCATCACTGCGCCCTTTTTGCTACATCAGGTCAGGCAATTGCTTAGCCAAGCAATTCTTTGACTTTAGCCATAATGCCGACTGGATCGATGCCTTGGTGTGGGAATTGTTCCCACAAGCCGCCGCAACCTTCTTTGTGGGTGGCGATAAAGCCAAATTTAGGGGTCAGGCCGCGTTCCAGCAACCATGAGCCGTAACGGCTACCCAAACCAGTTTTGCGGTTGAATGATTCAACCACCAACACCAGCGGTGAAGAACCCACTTTTTGCAGCATATCTTCGTCGATTGCGCTTAAAGTAGGTTTGTTGATCAGACCCACGTCAATGCCTTCCGCTTTCAGGCGTTCAACCGCATCCAAGGCGCGGTATAAAGATTCACCGAAGGCGATAACGTAACCTTGTGTGCCTTCGCGGATCACTTCATCTTTGCCGGGTACAAAAGTGTAATCAGCGCCGAAGAATTCTTCACCTTGTTCGTTCAGGATGAAAGGTACTTTTGAACGGGTGGAGAATACAAAACGCAAGCCAGGTTCAAAGAAGATTTTGTTGACCACTGCGTGCATTTGGTTAGGGTCGGCAGGGAAGTACAAGCCAGTGGCGTAACCGTCTGACAAACCGTTGTCGGCAAACATGTTGTTCAGACCGAAATGGCAAGTGTTGTCGGCCATGTCGTCAATACCGGAATGTGAGAAATGGCTCAACACATTGGAGTTGTTCAAACGTGCCATGGTGATTTCTGACATCAGCATTTCCAAGAAAGCGCTGAATGTGCCGAAAATACCTTGCTTGCCTGCTTCCATACCAAAACCGGCAGCGGCGGAGAAGTTACCGCGTTCCATAATGCCTGAAGAAATGAACACTTCTGGGTAAGCAGTGTGGATTTTGTGCAAACCGCATGAACCTTCCAAGTCGGAGTCGATCACGCGTACTTTTTCGACACGTTCCGCTTCGCTCAAGCTGCTCATGACGGCAACCACGGCATCACCAAACACGTTACGGTTGGCATCCCATTTGTCGCTGGAACCCAAGAATTTGTATTCATTTTTAGGTGCGACAACGCTGTTCAGGAAGTCAACAGCGGCAGTGTGACCGCGTTCTGTCAAATATTCCAATGCCAATTTGACTGAGATAACGTCATGGCCGTGGGTTGAGCCTTCCAAACCTTTAATGCCTGGGCACATCGGGCGGTGGTTGATAATGGCAACTGGGCCGTCGGTGTTGATGGCTTGGCAGATGTTGGCGTACAAACTGTCCAAATCTTCGCCGTCACCTTCCAATACGGTCAAGCCGTGGCCTGCCAAAGTTTTTGCAGTTGAGCAGCCTTTCAGGTATTTGGATGGGTGACCAGCGATAGTGACATCGTTGTCGTCGATGATCAATTTAACGTTCAGACCTTGCGCCACAGCCAAACGTGCCGCTTCGGCATCGTCGCCTTCTTGTTGTGAGCCGTCTGAACCCAAACAGAAAACAGTTTTGCTAGGGTTGGCCATAGCCACACCGTTGATATAAGGCCACATGTGACCCAAACGGCCTGAGCTGAATTTAACACCTGGGGTGAAGCCCAATTCTGGATGGCCGGGCAGGTGCGAATGGGCGGCACGGTATTGGGTCAATTTTTCGGCGGGCATGTCGCCATTCAACACTGACATCAGGTATTGGGTGGCAACACGGTGTCCGGCTTCGTCAAAGAAGGTCGGTACAAAGTTGTCAGAACCACGGAACAGCGCGTCCATGATCATCACTTCTGGCACAGTGTCGTAGGGGCCGCCAGTATGTCCGCCCACGCCACGCGCCGCGCCGGTGGATGTGAAAAATACAATCGCATCACGGCACAATTGGATGTTGGCTTGCAACGCCGCTTTTTGTTCAGCGGTCAGTGTGGGTACGCTGGGGTCAAGCGAAATGCGTTGGTAACTGCCAAGATCAATTGGAAAAGTAGACATAGTTGCTTCTCGTAAGTAGTAGTGGATGGGAGATGTAAAAATTAAACGGTAATTATAATGCGGAATCAGGCACAACCCCAAAAAGAAACGGTGGGATGCGGCAAGACTCTTTTACGATGCTCTGTAAGGCATTAATTTATTGTAGCAAAGGCATTTTAAAATTGTATGAAAAAGCGTTTTTAAATCGTGCTGATGGGCTATTGCCGCCTATTTTTTTTGTCTTGGCGGTTTCGGGTCGGATTTGCTATGGCGGTCATGAAAAATCTTGCAATCATTACTGACAAGGTTTAGAGTTGAATCAAGGCTAAACTTAACGGGAAAAAATGCCAGCCACTCGCTTTTTATTAAAAAATTTCACCAATAAATCATATTTTTATAAGAAGTGCAGCAACACACACGGCAAGGACTACCAAGCATGCTTGTGAACACTCCGGATAACAACTGATAGGATTTAACACTGGAGATGGCCTTTTTGTATTCCAACAAGTTTTCTGGTATCGATTTTTCAATTGCCGAAATTTTTGATATTAGCCAAACGATTAGCCGTGATTTTCAGGTGGCGTCCCCGCAATCGGTGGATATGCCTAAGCTGATGGGCGGCTTAAGCCAAGCCGAACTGTTATCTATCAGCTTGACTATCAGCCGTGAATACGCGCCTCGTTTGCATAGCCAAATGTCGGGGTTGGCGCCGCCCGCTGTGCTTGCGCCAACCGAAATACGCACCATTGCCGCCACTATTGCCGCTAGCTATGCACCGCAAGTCCATGCTGACCATAACAATCTGGTGTTGTTGCCGGTTGATGCCGAAAACATTTATGCTTATTGGCAATTGGCCGACCACGGCAGCACATGCCCTAACCATTTGGAACAGCCATTAGTGCTGAAAATCACCACGCCAGACCCCTTAACCAGCTTTGATATTACTGTGCCGGCCAGCCAAGGTCAGCAAAAAATAGCTTTGCCTCGGTCATGCGCCCCAGCCTACTATAGGGCTAGCTTGGGCCAATACACCGGTGCCAGCCAGTTTAGCCCAATTATTAACAGCAATCTCTTGACCCGTGTAGCCAGTTTGCCGTTGCCCGCCCAATCGCAACCGGAAGGTTTGGCTGTAAGCGACACAGCAGCAACTGCCCAGCCATTACTAACATCCATAATGAGTGGCAATAGCATCAACAAATCGGCTTCCGGTCAAAACCACCTCCTACGCCAATGAAAAAAGGATTTCTTGCCATTGTTCTCCATGCCCATTTACCTTATGTGCGGCATCCTGAATATGATAGTTTTTTTGAAGAAAACTGGTTGTTTGAAGCCATTACAGAATGCTATGTGCCGTTGATCCGTAGCCTGGAACGCTTGCAACAAGGCGGGGTGAATTACCGTTTGACTTTGTCCCTATCGCCCACGCTTATTACTCTGTTGCGTGACGAGTTGCTGCAACAACGCTATCTGCGTTATTTGTCCAAACTGTTGGACTTATCAGAAAAAGAGGTGCAAAGGACACGCCAGCAAGCGGGCTACCACACCTTGGCCCGGCATTACCGCCGCCTCTATCGCGACACTTGGGCGATTTACCAAGACCAATACCAAGGTGACATTTTACAAGCCTTCAAAAAATACCATGATGCCGGATATTTGGAGTTGATCACCTGCGCCGCCACCCATGGTTTTTTGCCGCTGCTGAACGTCAGCGAAACGGCGGTGCGCAACCAGATTAAAATTGGCGTGGCTACCTTCACCGCTAATATGGGCTTTGCGCCAAGCGGCTTTTGGTTGCCTGAATGTGCCTATTATCCGGGTTTGGAAGCTTTATTGGCAGAGTCGGGCATCGGTTATTTTTTCGTCGATAGCCACGGCATAACCGATGCCAGCCAGCCTCCGCATAACGGCGTGTACGCGCCGCTGGATTGTGGCAATGGCGTGGCCGCCTTTGGGCGTGACCCCGAATCATCACGGCAAGTCTGGAGTTCGCACGAAGGCTACCCGGGGGATTTTGACTACCGTGAATACTATAAGGATATAGGTTTTGACCTTGATCTTGACTATATCGGCCCGTACATCCTTGATGGGCATATCCGCACCAACACCGGCATTAAATATTATCGGGTGACCGGCGGCGATAAGCCCAAGGAAATCTACAACCCGAAAGCCGCCCAAGCCAAGGCCCTGCAACACGCGCATGATTTTATCGGCAAGCGGCAAGTGCAAATTGACCGGCTTAGTGCCAATATGGACAGGCAACCCATTATTGTGGCCCCTTACGATGCGGAATTGTTCGGACACTGGTGGTTTGAAGGCCCGCAATGGCTAGAAGCGGTGCTAAGGCTTGCCGACCTGCCGGACAGCACTGTGCAGACCGTCAGTTGCAGTGATTATTTGCAAGCCATACCGAAACACCAACAGGCCACCCCGTCGGTGTCCACTTGGGGCGATCAAGGCTATTTCAGTTATTGGCTGAATGAAACCAATGATTGGATTTACCCGCTGCTGCACCAAGCCGAAGCAGAATTGGAAAAACTGGTCAGTGACTTGCAAGGCCTGACTTTAAATCCCCTGCAAATCCGCACCCTTAATCAGGCGGCGCGGTCGGTGCTGTTGGCGCAATCCTCTGATTGGCCGTTTATTATGAAATCGGGCACCACGGTGGAGTATGCCACCAAACGCATCACCGACCATTTGGCGCGGTTCAACTACCTGCACGACAGCATCCGCAAAAACCGCATTAATGAGCGTTATCTGTGCGCCTTGGAAATTATGGACAACCTGTTTCCTGATATTGATTTTAGGGATTACCTCCCTGTTAAAAAAACATAAAAAGGCCTGCTGCCTTACTGACAACCACCCATTTACCGCCTGACTGGGCTGGAGATATTGATGGACAAAATTAGCTTGCATTACTCAGAAAACATTATTAGCCGAAAAAAGGGTAGGGCGGAACAAATCCTCAGTTTTTTTATGGTGGTGGAAAACCTGGACTACAACAAGCAGGTGGAGGTCAATTGGTGCGGTGAAGACGGCAATTGGCATACCTTGACTGCCAGTTTTCATAGCAAACTGGATGCCGAACGCGAATATTGGGCCGCCACCGTGGTTAGCCATGCCAGCGCGATCAAATCGTTGCCGGGCAATATTGAATTTAATCTGTGCTACCAAAGCAAGGGTTCATTTTATTGGGACAACAACAACGGTGACAATTATCTGAGCGAAGCGGATTCTGGGGTCAGGCTATGCGCCCGTACCGGCCTGCAAGCCATCCACTTTAGCCGTGACTTCGCACCCAAGCAAAAATTTGTACCCATTACCGTTGCCGTGTCCAACCAGCTGTTCGCCCGTGCGGTGACGGTGCATTGGACGGTTGACAATTGGCGGCATACGCAAACAGCGGCTTGCCATTACCAGCGCCGTTATTGGGACAAAAAACACCACAGCAATGCCCGAAACCCTAACCAATATGGCGTTGCCATTTGGAAAACGTGGCTAAGGGTGGGTGATGCCTTCCGGCTGGAATACAGTATTTGTTGCGAAAGCGGCAGCCAAACCACTTGGGACAACAATTTTGGCTACAACTATGCCATTACCCGTAAACCCCTGCAACTGATGATACTCAATCTGCATTGCCGCCAAGAACCGCAACAGGATGAAAAATTGTCGCTGATAGCCCAAGCCATTACTGACCACCAGGTGGATGTGGTGTGTTTTCAGGAAGTGGCGGAAGAGTGGAACGAAGGCATGGGCGATTGGCAAACCAACACCGCTAAAATCATCAATGACCGTTTGCCCGAACCGTTCCATATTTATGCCGACTGGTCGCATTTGGGCTTTGAACGTTATCGCGAAGGGCTGGCTATTTTAAGCCGCTACCCCGTTCTTCAAGAAAGCGCGTTATATGTGTCCGACAGCCAAGACCCTTATAGCATTGATGCCCGCAAAGTGCTGATGGTAGAAATTGCGGTGCCTTATATCGGTCGGGTTAATGTCTATTCCGCACATTTGAGCTGGTGGGAAAATGGTTTTGCCAAGCAATTTAAACGCCTGCATGAATGGGCGCAACACAATCACCAGCCCACCACATTCGCTACGCTGCTGTGTGGGGATTTTAATGTGGCGGTGGACACACAAGGCTATCAACTGGTGATGAACCTGAATTGCTATGAAGACCCGTACCCGACCGCCAAGGCAGGGCAGGGCGTACAAAGCAGTGCCGATAATGAATACCGCATTGATTATGTGTTTGTGCATCATCTCAGCCAAGTGCAAGCCGTCCATGCCCACGCTTTGTTCACCGAAGGCGATTATGGCAAGGTGTCCGACCACAGCGGCTATATCATGACGTTTGAGCCGAAATGACCACCGCCATTATGGCTAGGTGCGGATTGAACCGCACTGTTTTTGTGGCAGAAATTTAACATACGATCATCGGCCGCCGATCATTTGCAGGAGGTTTTTTATAAATGTTTGCAGAGCAGTTTGCCAAGCCCGTACACGCCCATTTGGGCGGTTTTTTTCAAAAGGCCAATGACCTTGGCGAGTTGTTTGACATACGCTGGGGTAAAATTGAGTTTGATGTGCAGCACGGTGTGCAAGCCAACCTGAAAGTGATCATCCGGGTGTACCGAAGCAATGCCATTTGCGAGACCTATATAGTCGACACCGATGCCAGCCATGCCCAATGGAATTACCACAAGCGCCACACGCGGGATTTTTACCTGCTGCCCGATTCGCAACCTTTAGGGCCGGCCCATTGTGTCAAGTTCGCTTATATTGTCCATTTGGGCGAGCGTTCCATACCTTCCGAACAAGAATACATTTTTATGGAGCAGGCGCAGTTGCACGACGGGCAAGCGCAGCATCGGGCTGTCAGTAAAGAGTGGGCCAGTGCCAACCACTACCGCAGCTATGAGCTGAACGCGGCGGAACTGCAAAGTGATGCCGACTGGTATAAAGACCATTTCCAATCATTGCAACTGACCCCTAAATTCACCAAGGGGCTGGTCAACCACCCTTACCACCCCAAGCGTTATTTGCATGACCATATTGACAAGGTGATACGCAGCAAGTGGGCAGACCCGAGCCGCTTATGCACCATTAAAGTCAGTGTCGATTGTATAGAAGACGGCGATTTTATCAACCATCTCATCTATGCCAGCCAGCACAATGTACTGGTGCAATGCATTGTAGACTGGCGCAAAACCACGCTGACCAACAGTGTCCATTATGCCCGCCTGAAACGCGCAAGGGTGGAGCTGATCGGGGTGTTCTGCACCCCCAAGCATCATTTGATTGAGGTGGAACCGGACATGCACACCAAGTTTGTCATTTTTAATGATGAAGATTGCATTTTGGGTTCGTTCAATATTACCTTTGACCGCTGGTGGGCCAATTGGGAGTCGGGCATGACTTTCCATTCCAAAGGGGTCTGCCGCTTGCTGGACAATATCTTCCAAAGCCAGCGCGGCGGGGTTATCCAGCCCTATGGCATCGACCCGCTCAGCCCGTTCAACCTGCTGTATACGTTTGGTCGGCACACCATCAGCACCGGCAGGGTGTACCGCCCGCACCATGCCATCCTTGCGGAAATCCACCGCGCCCGCCATTCGATCAAATTGTCCTTGTTTTTGATTGGTGATTTGTTGGGCGACCACCATGACAGCGTGATCAGTGCCCTGATCCAGGCGCAACAGCGGGGGGTTGATGTGCATATTTTGTTTAACGGGCATTTGGCCAGGGAAGGGCGGATAGGTGTGCCCCGGCCGATGGAAGAGGAGCTGCAACGCCCGCTGTTGCCCGCTGTAGGCCGTCTGAAAGCGGCGGGTATTAAAGTGGGCTTGGTGTACGCGCAAGATGACCACACCGTGCCGTATTCGCCTATCCATTCTAAGTATTGCATCATTGACGGTTATATCGTGCTGGAAGGCAGTTTCAACTGGTACAACACCTCGGTGTTTTCCCATGACTTGCTGGTGATTGCCGCCAACCATGAGGTGGCGAAGCCGTATTTGTATGAGTTTGGGCAGATACAGCGGTGTTTTAGGGTGTTTTATTGAGGATTGTTGGTGAAGGGCAATTTTCGTTCAAGTTTTGCAAGCAAGGGCCCCTTCGTTTTATGGCGGGAAGGGGGCGGGTGGTGGCTCGCCCCCCCTAACGTCAGATTAGGACTCCGCCTATTTTGCCTACAGGCTAATCGGCACGTTCAGGCGGGTGTTTTTTGGTTTTGCGCCCGGCATTGCTTGCA
>CAIYOW010000007.1 GCA_903927955.1 uncultured Methylococcaceae bacterium
ACTGTTAATCATGACGGTGATTGCGCTGACTTTTGGCGTACACATGGTGATGGCTATCGGTGGTGCGGATATGCCAGTGGTGGTGTCCATGCTCAACAGCTATTCCGGCTGGGCGGCGGCGGCAACCGGCTTTATGCTCAGTAATGATTTGTTGATTGTGACCGGCGCATTGGTCGGCAGTAGCGGCGCTATCCTGAGCTATATCATGTGCCGCGCCATGAACCGGCATTTTTTGAGTGTTATTGCCGGTGGTTTCGGCACAGGTGGCGGTGGTGCGGCTGCTGAAGTGGTGGGCGATGTGCAGCCCATCAATGCCGAAGAAACCGCGCAATTGTTGTTGGCAGCCAAAAATATCATGATTATCCCTGGCTACGGCATGGCGGTTGCCCAAGCCCAGCACACCGTTTACGAGCTGACCAAGTTGCTACGCGAAAAGGGCAAAAAAGTCGGCTTCGGTATCCATCCGGTGGCGGGCCGAATGCCTGGGCACATGAACGTGTTATTGGCTGAAGCCAAAGTGCCTTACGACATTGTTTATGAGATGGATGAAATCAACGATGATTGGGCCCATGTGGATGTGTCCATCGTGATTGGTGCCAATGACATTGTTAATCCCTCGGCTTTGGACGACCCCAACAGCCCAATTGCCGGAATGCCGGTGCTGGAATGCTGGAAGGGCGGAACCACTATTGTTATGAAGCGCAGTATGGCTTCGGGTTATGCGGGGGTCGGTAACCCGCTGTTTGTGATGGACAATACCCGCATGTTGTTTGGTGATGCCAATGCTATGTTGCAGGAGGTGTTGAAGGTATTGAAGGGTTAGGCAGAGTAAGAACAGGGCCAACATCCTTACGGGTGTTGGCCTTTGGGTGGTATGCATGGCATTGTTTCCGAAGATTGGGTGGATGCATATTGGAGTAAGATTTTGAAATTGACAGTGGCAACAGTGGCAAATGATGTATTGATAATGAGCCGATTGTAAAGCTTTATGGATAATTTAAATATGACAAGGCATAAAGATAAAAAAGATTATAGGGCTTCTGCATTGAGAGGCCGTAGTAAAATGAAGCGCACTCTTGGGCGGGAGGACATGAAGCTTGATAGCCCACTGGTTTTAAAAAATGATAGTATCGCTAAGCCCTTAGGAAGAAATATCCTGATTAACACCAACAGATGCTCTGAAAAAATAATCAATGCCCTTAACAATACAAAATATACAGCAAGAACGTTAGATGGAATTGCTAAAGAAGTGGGCGAAGATAAACGCCAGATTGTAAAAATTATAAAGAATGATCCGTCGCTTCGAGCCAAAGTAAAGATGTATCGAAGAAAATCTTCAGATGGCAGATTTTTAATTACAACAAAAGATAGATTCATTGATTTTTTTTCAACGCTAAAAGTAAGCATAGAAGATGTTCAATGATGAAATAAATGCACTATTAGCTAATAATTTACATTTAATCACCATTTCTTCTTTTGGCGGTATCGTCTTATTTGGACTCAAGGTTACCGAGTACATAAATAGGTCACCAGAAGATCAAATGCCTATTCTAAAAGCTGTTGTTCTTTATTTTTTATTGTTATTGGTTCTTCCCCTTTTAGGTGCAGCAGTTTCAGCAATTTATATAATAAACGGGGACAAAATAAGTGCTGTCTTGGCATTTCAAGTTGGTTTAACTTCGCCAGCCATTGTGCAAAGTATGGTCATTGCAGCAGCAAATAGAGCAAAACAAGAGCCAGTCACAGTAAATCCAGATGCTTGACAGGCTATTTCATAAGCCGCCAAGCATCCCGTAGCAACATCCGACCACTTAACGCCTCGCTGGCAACGGCCTGTACCAAACGCTTACTGACCTTGCCGGTTTGAGTCCGGTTATTTCGTATTGCCGCTGCCTAGTATTGCGCCATATTTTCTACCCGAAACACTTGGTCGGGTTCAATTTTTTGGTTTGATTTGATATAGCGCATCAGCCAAAAACGGCCGTCTTCTTGTAGGGCCAGCATCAGTGGCTTGCCATAGTGCTTATGTTCCGAGTTGATTTTTTCTAGGGTTTCTTCGCTGTTGATGAGGTGGCTGCCTTTGGTTTCCACTAGCATAATGCCGTCGCCGTGATGGCGGTCTGTTACGCCCACTATAAAATCAGGAAAATAGCGTTCACCTATGGGCATGACTATGCCCACTGACCAAGGCTTGCGCGCTTCGTTCCTATGCCACCACAACACGGTGCCGCTGGTGTCGGCATCGAGCATCAGGGCAAATTGGCGTTCGGTGTTGTTAAGGTCTGGCGGCATTATGCCATAGCCGTTGTGCCTTGAACGGTGTGTGCCTTCTGGCAATTCGAGCGATGGCGGCAATGGTCTTGCATCGTCAAGGGTTTTAAAGCTGGCGGCACACACCCGTGCGGCATCGCGCACCACATTTGGGAAAGTCGCCAAAATCAGGTTTAGGGCGCGGGCCAAGTCTTGTTCGCTTAGGTCTATGCCGCTATGTTCGTTGTATTCGGTTTGTAAGCGCGCCAGCAATAATGGGTGCAAGTCGCGTGGGTCGATGTAGTCGGCATCGGTCAGCACTTTTTGCGCGCGCCGGTAAATTTCGGCATTGGATAAGCGGGCTTGTACGCTATCTATTGTGCCTTCTGGTTGGGTAAAAATATTGCCAATGGTGCTGCGGGTAATTTTTAAACTTTTCCGTAAGCCTGCATTGAGTTCGCGGTCGGTCAGTTTAATGCGTTTGCTGATACAGGCCACCAATTCATCAGTACCCAAAGGCAGGCGTTCGGTTTTAAAGCTATCGGGCACGTCTTGGCGCAAGGCAAACGGGTTGTTTCCGGCGAGGGGTGGCCGATCTGTGGACACACGATAGCTTGCGGGGCTGCCGGGTTCGTTGATTTGGGGCGGTGGCGGGGCGATAAAATCACCGAACAGGGAAAAGTTGTCGCCTTGCAGTGTCACTGTTCCGGCAAAGCGGGTTGGCGTGTTTGGCTGGTCGGCGCTGGCAGATGGTTGCCAAACAGGCGGGGCATAGCCTTGCGGCAATAACGATAGCTGCCCGTTGCTGGACACTTGCACTTCACTTTGACCCGCCATTTTAACCACCATGGTGTACGGGGTGATTTCGGACAGTTGCGTGGTGATGGCATTGATTTTTGCGCCTGCGTTAATCAGCCCGCTTTGGCTGTCGGCATCGGCCAGAAACACATAACCAAAACGCAACAAGTCTGGCAGGGTTTTGTTGATGGCTTGGGCGCGTAAACGCTGATGCACGCGTAAAATGCGCCCGACCACCTGAATACCAAAATCGGTGCTTTTGGCGCCACGCAAGGATACCAGAGTAAAGGCGCGGGGTGCGTCGAACCCTAGGGCGACGGCGACTTTAAAAATCAGCACTTGTTTTTTGTCATCGCGTACCACTGTCAACAAGTCGTCGTTGGGTTCGTCGGCGGTGTACCAAGCAATGGCCTCTTCCGCCACGCCCAAATCCAGCAAATGTTGTTTGGCTTCGGCAATGGCTGACTCGCCCGCTTTGCCGGTGTTGCCGACTTGCACCAGCATCAGCGGTGTTAGGTTAATCTGGGCTTGTTGCAATTGGGTGGCTATCATTTGGTGGGTGCGCCAGCCGTCTTCCAGTGCGGTGCTATGCAAGTTGACCAAGTCTTTTTGGTCATCCGCCACTAGATAAGCCACAGATTTAACGGCTTCTTTAATCAGCCCCGCGTCTACGGCATGTTGCCGTGACACTTGGATGCGGTGGACAACGGCCAGCCCGGCGGCTTTTTTGAAGGTATCCACATCGGCATCGTCGGGGGTGGCGGTGATCAGCAAGGTGAAGTCAGGGTGCAAGATGTCACGATAGAAGTTGACCGCTTCGGTGGCTTTGGTGAAGCTGTGATGGGCTTCATCCACCACGACACCAATGCGGAAACCGGCACTACGCAATTCGGGGATAAAATCGTCCAGAGCCAGTGACAAGTCGCCGTTTTTGCGCAGCTTGCGGGTTTGCGCGTTGCGGGCGGCCACGGATGCCCAAGTGGTGACAAAAACATCACCACTGTTGGCTGAGTAGGCTTTGCGTTCGGTGTTCAGGTCGCGGATGGCCAAGCCGGTGAAATCACGCTTTAGGGCACTTTTGGCTTGTTCGACCAAGTTGGCGAACGGGGTGAACCAGAACCACACCAGTTTGGCATTGTGGCGGTGGTCGGGGCGCGAAAACTGCTCGGCTATGTTGCCTGCCATCAGGGTTTTGCCCGCGCCGGTGGGGGCTTCCAGCAACACACAGCCGTTATGGGCGATCACTGCGCGTTGATCTTGGGCGCTGTTGACTTGCTGCAATTGGCTTTCGGCATGACGGAATATTTCCAGCGCGTTATTGACGGCATCGTTCTGGTAGCCGATGTTCAGGTTGTTGCTCATCGTGCGCCGCCGTTGCCAAAGCGGTCCACCAAAAATTGGGGAATGGGCAAAAAGCTGATGTTTGCCGCTTCAAGATGTTGGCGCAACAAACCCGGTTGCCACGAATACACCAGCAGGGTGGTGTCTGGCAGGTTGTTTAGGCTTGCCAGCACGTCCGGGGCCGTTTTGGGCAGGTACAGTACGGTGCTGTTGTCCAGCACCAGTTGTTGCATTGGCGCGTCGGCTTGGTAGGGTGACAGGCTTTGGCTGTGAATCAGGCAGAGGGCGGTCCAGATGGCCTCATGTTGGATGTTGTTGAACAAGGTTTCGGTGGCGTGGCGGCGGCTACGCAAGTAGGCAAAACCGCCGCCCAAGCCGGGCACGGACTCGCCTTTTTTGTTGCGGTAGCCGTCTATCACGCGCCTGACCCGCTCGGCACAGACATCACGGCAAAGGTTTTTGTCGGGTTGTTCGTCGCTGGCTTCGGTGCTGGACACGAGGATAAAGCGGCGATTGCCGCCGTCTTCGGCATTGAGTTTTTGCACGGCATGGGCGGTGGTGCCGCTGCCTGCGAAGAAGTCTAGGATCATTGCGTCATTTGGCACTGATACCTTAATCAAATGTTCAATCAAGCTACGAGGCTTTGGATATTGAAAAACCTGTCCGCCTAAAATTTCTTGAATTTCTCTTGAACCCTCGGCATTTAAGCCAACATCAGCCAACCAAGTTGATACAGGGTTAGTGTCGCGTTTCAGTTCATTCTTAAATCGCTTAAGCTTAGGCTGTAATCTTGTGTTTTCTGGGAAAATAACCCGATTCTCAGCAATAAGTTTATTCATGGTTTCGGGTATAAAAGACCAAACCCTGCTAGGATTAGGTGAATAAACTTTGCTTGTTGCTGGGTTTACCAAATCAAAAAATTGGTTAGGACGCTGCTCACTGGTCATCCCCACGGTTAGATCGCCGCTAGTCCAATCACCTCTCGGGTCACTGTCTGGATTGCTATACCCCGTATACGATTTACCCACGCCTAAAAAAGCAAATGCGGGCAAAGCATAAGCCAAAACATATTCATGATCGGAAGAAAACAAATCTGATTTCATAGCGGAAGATGTACGTCTTCGCCAAACAAACGTACCTACAAAACAATCTGCGCTAAAAACACTGTCACACAGCAATTTGAGCCCAGCAAATTCATTATCATCAATCGAAACAAAAATCACCCCGTCCTCAGCCAACAAATCCCGCGCCAGCTGCAAGCGCCGGTACATGAACTCCAGCCATTTGGAATGGCGGTAGCTGTCTTCTTTGTCCACAAAGCGGTCGTTGTAGATAAAGTCGCGGTTGCCGGTGTTGTAAGGGGGGTCGATGTAGATACATTTGATTTTGCCCGGGTGGGTCATGCGTAGGTAGCGCAAGGCATCGAAGTTGTCGCCTTCGATAATCAGGTTGCGGTAGGGGGCGCAGCCGCAGGATTGGGCAGGGTCAAACGCCAGTGCGACAAAGTCGTCGTTGATGGCTTTTTCGTGGTCTATTTCTTTGCGTTCCCAGACTAGGCCAAAGCGGGGGCGGCGGTCGCGCAAGCGCAATTCGCGCAGCAGTTCTTCGCGGGTGTAATCGTCGTAGTGATCGGCCATGGTGTGCGGTGTGTTGGGTGGTTGCTGCCCTTCGGCTTTGCTCAGAAATGCACAAATGTAGCCCGTATGCAGCGTAGCGGAATACGGGGCAACTTTGCCACGATGCCCCGGATTGCGCTACGCTTCATCTAGGCTACTTTGTTGTAATCGCGGTAGTGGTGTGTATTGGTGCTGTAGGGTGGTTTCGCGCCAGCAAACCAGCTTGTGCCGATAGGCATTCAGACCCTGCCACTGTTGCTTTGTTGGGGGGGATTGCCTGGCGGCGAATCTACCCTAGCCATGAGTGACCATAAGCAGTGACCATAAGCGTGGACACCTAAGAACAGGTGCTGTGCTGCCGGAGCATGGTAGGGGGTGTTAGGTTGATTATAGTGTTTGGTTGCCCCTGTGTAAACTATGTTTTGACGGTGCTGGTGTGGCTGTGCGAAAAAATAGTTAGGCTAGCTATTGACACAATATGTAGTTATATTTCCTGTTTTTGTTACCGTATATGATAACTTGCGGTGTTTTTTATCGGTCGCTGGCTGTTATTTGAGTGCGGCTAAGGATATTGCAACTAGGCATAATGCCTAGGCAAACTGTTGGGCTGTAGGTGGGCTTCGGCTACACCCGGCCAAGGGGCTGTGTAACATCAGTTATTAATTCGAAATACGATTCTCTTTCGTTTTTATCGGCACATCTAGCGGATATTATCCTTATATCGCCATTTCTCTCTGTATGGGTTACGTTTATACAAGTACCGTCGTCCATCTGTCCTATGGAATTATATCTTACTTCGCCGTAACCTTTTCTATCGTCTAATTCGTCTAATGTTGGTCTGGCGAAAATTTTTGTAGCATCGTTGAAATCTATGGCGTGCTTTTGTATGTTAATTTCGTTCTTGGTCTCGTCCCATTAAAAACCTTCAGGATACATATTATTATGTTACATCCTTTTTTTTATTCTTGGCTGGGTCAATTTATATCGTTTGGCTATTTCTTCCTTGGTCAAAATAGGGGCAGGATCTGGGTCATCCTGAACAGCCTTTTGTATATCGCTGTCAGTCATAGCTTTTAGTCGCGCCCAATCCGTCCTTGACTGGTTTTTGTCAATTTGGATAACGGCTTCGCTTGTCGTGTCCTGAATAACCGCGTTCATAGTCTTGCCCTCTTTTAATTCGTTAAGGTCTGGTTTCATTTTATCACTTAACAACCTCAAAGCCGGTGGTTTTAACCTTGCTACGGACAATAAACGATTTCCGTGATAACCCGTATCATTCTCCGGCGTGGGTTCCGTTGGCAAATTTTGGAATGGTTTTAAGTGGTTTGTCCATAAATCTTCCGCTCCTTTCTGTGCATGTCTCTGGCTGAGATAACGGGTAGGCTTGCGCCCACTTGCCGCAAGGTGCAGGCAATGTGCAATAACCGGCTTTTGTTAGCCTTACCTAACGCATGAAAGCAATCTTCGCCTTCACTGCGTTTAGTATCGGTTTATTGTTGGATGCTTTAATAGACAGTGCTTAGTGCTATAAATATCAACGCGTGTTGGGGAGCGGTCATTTCACAATCTATAGATATGCAGCTTTTTTGCTTATCAACTCACAAAAATGTAGCCCGAATGCAGCTTAGCGGAATACGGGGTAAAATATGCCATGATGCCTCGGCTTGTGCTTCGCTTTTATACCCTAGAGGGTAAACCCTATCTACAGGACTGTTTTGCTTAAAAAGACCCTGAAACCTAATACAGAATCCAATTTTTAATAGTATGCTGAAAAAATCCAATGCTGTGCGGTCAACAGTTGGGAGTGCTGCCTGATGCTTGCATTGCCGTTAGCTTTTGAAGAACTGGGCGACCCTGACCATGCCCCGTTATTGATATTGCATGGTTTTTTTGCGTCTTCCCGCAATTGGCGGCTGATGGCGGAAAAATTCGCCAAGCATTTCCATGTGTTTTTGCTGGATATGCGTAACCACGGCTTGTCGCCGCAGCATCCGCAGATGGATTACCCCTCTATGACGGCGGACGTGCTGGGCTTTATGGATGGGCAGGGGCTTGCTAGCGTCAGCCTATTAGGACATAGCATGGGCGGCAAAATTGCCATGTGGCTGGCTTTGCACCATCCGCACCGGGTTGATCGCCTAGTGGTTGCCGATATTGCCCCTGTCAGCTACCAGCATAGCTTTGACAACACCATCAATGCACTGAAAAGCTTGCCGTTGGCTGACATCAGTAACCGCAAACAAGCGGAGCTGTGGCTTGCCGCCGCTATTCCTGAGTTAAGCTACCGGCAGTTTTTGTTGCAAAATTTGGTGTTACAAGCAGGGCTGTACCGTTGGCGGGTCAATTTGGATGTTTTTTATAAGATGGCCCCGCATATTATCGCCTTCCCTGACACGGAAGGGGTGTTGCCGTTTTATGGCCACGCTTTGTTTGTGGCCGGAGCGGAGTCTGCTTATGTCAAGGCCGATGATCTGGACGAATTGTTTCCAACTGCCAAGTTGTGCTTTATAGCGGATGCGGGGCATTGGTTGCATGTGCAGCAGCCCGATGCTTTTTGTGAGCAGGTGTGTTGTTTTTTGCTGACTGGTTAAAAGCCGCACACCTACCGTCATCTAGCCTGAGCTATCGAGTTGAAATTATTGGCTGCCACTAGGCGTAAACATGGTTGAACCACTTGATTAAATACACCCCGGCGAAATTTTGCTGGAGGAGTTTATGAAGCCACCGGGGGATTTCCGCCCGTCAGCTTGCCGCTGATATTGATGTTTCGGCTAGCCGCATCAGTGAGTTGGTCAATGGCAATCGTCCAATCACTGCGGATACTGCGTTACGGCTTGGCGTGTTTTTCAGCATGGATCCGCACTTCTGGCTAAATCTGCAAAGCGAGCATGACATACGTGTTGCCACGCGTACCCTGCGCAAAACCATTGCGCCAAGAATCCGCGCTTTTCATCAGGCGGCAGCCTAAGCCGTGCGCTCTCTGAGCGTAGCCGAAGGAAATGGCAGGTAGGAAAAATGACTTGACAAACTATCGAACCCTAGCTGTGCAGGGTTTTGGCTATGCTTAGGCCAGAAATATAGCGCGTATGCAGCTTGGCGGAATAAAGGTAAACTGTGCCACAGTGTCCCGGATTGCGCTGCGCTTCATCCAGGCTACTTTTTGCTATCAAGGCAAGCGCAACATAAACATTTTCCCGATAAAAAATGCCTATGGATTATCATGCTATACTGGATGTTTGGGTGACCTTAGTTGAAAGCTACGAAGCCGAACAACTCCCCATATCCGCCCCCTGATTCTATCAATGCCGTAAATTCTAAAATGGAACAACAAGGCTAAATAACCTGACATATTAAAATTAATTAATTTTATCAAGACAATAATTTAGCCATCTAAAAAAGGAAAAAATGAACGAATTAATTCATCTGTTAATGCTGCCCCAAACCATATGGGTGTTTATATCCATCATTTTCATTGTTTTTATTTTTCCTCTTTATCAATCGTCATTTGGTGTCATTGGCACAATCAATTCAGAACTCAAAAAAGCCATTGACATACTTGAACAATCAAGTGATAATTTAAAATATGAAGATTTTTTTGATAATTTTGAAGACATAAACGACAACCTATCTTTAATAAAAGGTTTAAAAAGCATTTGGAAAAGATTTACCGAAAGCCTTAACTTTAACGAAGCTAACAGAAAAATTTATGCGTCGCATCGACCCGGTTATTACTTTAACCGTGACGCTATTTTGGGTGGCAGACTAAATTTAAATGAACACCTCGCCTTTCCCAACTATCTGATTGGTATTGGCCTGACCTTTACATTTATGGGTCTTGCCGCCGCCCTGTATGTGGCACAAGATGGCTTGAACCATGGCAGCGGGCAACAGGCTATAAAAGACCTGCTTGCAGTGGCTTCCATTAAGTTTATCAGTTCCATCACCGGTATTTTAAGCAGCATTATCCTGTCATTTGTACAGCGGTTGCGCCTGAAAAATTTGCAAGATTTGATACACAAGTTCTGCGGACTGCTAGAGCAACTGACCGAATATAAATCTACCGAAAAGCTTTTACACGAAAATTTCCAAGAACAAGTCAAGCATACCGCCGCTTTAAATAACATGGCCACCAATATTGCCACCGGCATTGGTGATATTCTTAGCAATCAATTGCCAACCAGTGTTGCCCAGGCGTTGCAACCGCTAGCCGAAGAAATAAGAGCCTTAGTGCAAAAGTTCGAAGGCAGTAATGAAGATGCCTTAAAAAAGGTGCTTGAAGAGTTTATTGTCCAGCTAAGAAAAAGCTCCGTTGATGATATAGATGCTCTGGTTGATAAATTGAAAAAATTAACAGATTCCATTGATAAATTAATAGAAAAAACCCAGTCAACAGAAAATGATTTTGGCTCAGGCATCGACACGGCAACAACACAATTAGTTGGCGTGTTGGGAAAATTTGTAGAAACTTTTCAACCAATCCAGCAAAGTATTGGTGCATTCGGTGAATCACTTGGCGCGCTTGAAGTTATCGCCACAAACATTAAACAAGCCGCTGATAAACTTGGCGGCTCTGCAACACAAAACGGTAATAGCGCAAAGAAACTGGGCGATGCTGTAGAACAAATATCGTTGAATTTAAATCCCATACAGGAACTTACCAAAAGCATCACCCAAGCATTATCAGCAATTGGCACAACAGCAAGCCAACTTAAAGACGCTGGCGGCACTATTGCTTCAGCAGCAGGTGATTTTAAAACATCAGCAACATCAATCAAACAGGCGGGTAATACCTTTGACGAAAATGCTCAAAAATTATCAACTGTTGCTAATGGCATGGCCAGTACTGTCAATACATTAGAAACAGCCTCGCGCAACGTCAGCAGGGCTGCCGAACCGTTGTCAGAAGCCGCAAGCGAATTCATTAAAGCGATTAACATCATTAAAGAAACTGAGGCCAAGATGCAGCAAAACCAGCAGCAGCTAACGACCTTGTTGGTTAATCTTGAAAAATACTCGGATGCTATTCCTACCTTATGGAATCAATACGAATCAAGGTTCAAGCAAGTCGATGATGATCTGGCCAAAGCCTTCCAACAACTCAGCCAAGGCAGCCAAGAATTTAGTGCCAGCATCCGCGATTTTGTCATCGAAGTAGATAAGCAATTTGGTTTAGCCATCAATGGCTTGAGTGGTGCCATCCAAGACCTGACTGATGAACGCGAACAGTTACCCATCAATCAAAGACAAAACTAGGGTTGGGCCGATGCACCAAGAATCGTCCAGCCACGAAAATCATGATGAAAGCTATTTTGCTTCGTTTACCGACATGTTGGTCGGTATCATTTTTATTTTTATACTGTTGCTCATGGTGGTTGCCAATGATTTTCAACAAGCCACTGATGCGGTGACAAAAATTGCTGAATCACGGGACAAGGTGTTGCGCGAAATAGAAAAATCGCTCAAAGAGTCTGGCGTACAAGTCACTATTGATACCGAACAGGGCGTACTTCGATTGCCTGAAGACATATTGTTTGAATTTGGTAAATACGAAGTCAACGATAAAGGTAAAACAGCATTAAAAACCTTGTCTGATGTCCTTGGCAAATTTTTACCGTGTATTGCAGTGGCTGATAATCAATCAGATGCTGAACCTTGCACCCAACTCAATCTGGCCAGTAAAGATGGTCTAGATGCCGTTTTTATTGAGGGGCATACCGATTCGATAGGTTCACATGAGCATAACTGGGAATTATCCGCCAAAAGGGCAATTGCTGTCTTTCGGGCACTGACTGACTCCAATCCCTTACTGAATGAAGGCATAAAAAATAGAAATGGCGTGCCTGTATTAAATGTCAGTGGTTATGAAGCACGACGGCCTATCACAACTTTGCCTGAAAACTTCCATCTCAACCGGCGTATTGAATTACGGTTTATCATGCGCTCACCCACACCTGAAGACCTTAAGAAATTAAATAATGCCGTTGGAAGATGATAAGGCACTTACCAGAAGTGCAATAAAATTATTTCACCATCGCATAAGGCTACCTGTGCCATCACTTCCCATACCCACTATTATTAAAACAGTTGAAAATGTTTCTGATTTATTTTCAACCACACCCAAACCCCCTGCCCAATTTCAACTTTATTTCACTTATAAAAAATTTATTGCTGCAATGCGATACAACCAGTGGGACGCCCTGAATGATAGGGATTGGAAGTATGCTCCTTATATTTTTTGGGCTGGAACAGAAAAATTGGCTGGAATTGATCAATTTATTACAAAGTATTTTAATTGGTTAAAAAAACAAACCATAAGGAGCAATTGGCGACGTTTAATTTTTATCTATCTTAGGGACTTCAACTATAGAAAAGAATACCCGTCATTATTAAAAACAATGGCTAATGCAATTCAAGATGCATTTAAACAACCTCATCTTAAATTTGGTTTGAGACTGTGGGAAAATCGTCACAGTAATATTGGCTTATTCGCTGATAGTTTTGACCTGTCAAATTCAGTTAACGCTTTCATAGTTGGTGCCAATAACGATTGGGGAGAATTTTCTGAACTGACTGGCCTTACTGGGGAGCTGGGTTTAAGTGGCTATGCCGATTCCGTGGGCTTGGAAATTTTGAACCGATATGAACATTCACCAACAATGGCTCTTTTTAAGACGATTGTTAGCTTTCATTTTTCCGGGCAGCCATTACGCTTCCAGAATAGACGTGTATCTATCATCCATGCCCTTATTTCACCCTGGAACAATACCGGCTATCGGGATGATGCGTTGCACAAAAATGTCATGGAATTATTACTTAAGCACTTTAAAGACCCACGATTTCCTAATCATAGGGCACAGGGTTGGCGTTATGTTGATGAATACGATATAAAAATAATGTGTAAGTGGTTGTTTAGTGAGAATTTAAATCAGTTTTTTGCGATCATTGATGAAGTGGCAAATGACCATCATTGGAAATACCGGAAAGCTTTTTGGAAAGCCTATTTTGATAAAGATTATTTTGACGAAGCTTGGGTTGCTTTTGGACCCGATGCAATGATTCATGCACAAAGACTATTTGGTGCCAATTTTTCAGCAGGTAAGCTAGAAAATGCAGGCCAATCTAATCAAAGTGTACTACTTGTTAAAATTAAAGACTTAGTGCTTGCTGAATGGAGCCATAACGGTAAATGTCATGCCTGGAAAAGCAACGATCAATATTGCCCTACCGTTTACCAACCTATACATTTTGCAAGCCACCTTAAACAACACTCTATGCAAATAAAGGATGAATATCGATACGCTGGTATAAGCCACCAAGGAAGCGAGAATTATCACTGGCAAAAATTATTAGCATATTTTATTTATGATGAAACGGGTATAAGGATACAAGAAAGTGATTTTCGGGTTCAATAGAAAAAAATCTAAATATACCCTTCAAGTCAATGAAGAACTCTGTGAAAACCATTGGCACATACAATTTTTACTCTTCAAGAAAAATTCATCTGTTTTGCTAATTGATTGGGCTTCCTCCGACCATGATGGTGCTTTTTGGCTGCTTGATAAGCTGAATTTAGAAGAAGATGGCATTATTAAAAAAACTGAAAATGCAATCGAAATGCCCTTTCATTTTTTAATGGATGAATTGAATGGCCAAGAGGACTATTTACAAAAACTGCTTGATCTGCCTGAAACATTCAATGGCGGAATTCGTTTAGAAAGTCAAGGGCTTATTCATCTACCTGATTACCAATTAAACTATAAATGGATTAATGCTAACGGTAGGTCAATTATACAGTGTACGCGTCATTCAGGTTTTTTATTGGTAGGAAAAAAAAAATATACCCTGCCCTTTCATGCTTGGCAATTAGCCGAAAGCTTGGATTGTTTAGCATCAGAAATTACTGCCAGTGGTACCACACACGCACGACTTGAGCAACTGGCGCAATTTAAAATAATCAAAAAGCTTTTACCGAATTCTGAAAGCCATAAATTTTCTGAATCATCCGATTTAAAGAGTCTGAAATTATTTTATGCCAATGCTTTTCGGCTAGAAGCCATCCCCGTTGGTAGCGATTACACAATACGGCCAGTTTTGCTTAGACGCAGTGACAATAACCGATATTTTGAAAACATATTGCCTCCTAGTGAACAAGTACGCTACGGCGACAACTTTAATAAATCCTTAAACTTACTGCCTTATTATAATATTGGTGTAGGGAAATATATTGTTATCAGCAAGCAACTGAACCAAGCACTTGCTATTGTGCATAAAGCCCAAAGCTTGCCCATTGAAGAAAAATTAGAATTTTTAAAAAATCCCAAAGCCCTGCTTCAAGAAAAGTTAGCAGGAATAATGGATCAAGAAGAACTGGATAATATATTTTCTGAGCGTGTTATTGGCATAGGAGAATGGCAAGCCAAAGTGATCCCTTGGATTCAAGTGCCATCCAGCGAATGGATGCCATCCGGTCAATTCCCAGATGGACGTAAAGGGATTGACATTGAAGGTATAAAAATTGAGCTTTCCCCAGAGGAGGCAGTAGAACTTGCTGCCGAACTGGATACTGCCAAAAAAACCAACAGCCCATTGGTTGACTATAAAGGCTTACAAATACCTGCAACTTCTGAATCAATTTCTGCTGTAAAGCAATTGATTCCAAAAAAACCAGAAATCAACCAAAACCCCGACCCCAACACAGTACCAGAAAATCCCGCCAATGCCGACGTTATTATGTTGGTTAAGGAAAATCTTGAAACACTTGATTATTATGTCTATCGCACACCAAGGCAACAATTTCCTACCTCTGAAGGCATCCCCGATGGCGTAAAAACGGCTCCTAAGGCCCATCAATATGTTGGGTTCAACTGGTTATGCGAAAATTATAAGGCGGGTTCACGCGGTGTTTTGCTAGCAGATGACATGGGTTTAGGTAAAACATTCCAGTCGCTTATGTTTTTGTCTTGGTTAAAAGATGGCATGAGTCATGGCGATCTGCACGAAAAACCTTTATTAATCGTAGCACCAACCGGTCTGCTAAAAAATTGGGAAGCCGAAATTGGCAATCATCTTATTACTGGCAATCTTGATAATTTAGTCAGGGTCTATGGCTCTCATAGAACCATTACATCAGACTCACAACTCAATAGCGCAAGGCTCAGAAATGCGGGTTTGGTGCTTACCACCTATGAAACCTTAAGCAAGCATCAACTTAGTTTTGGCCCAATCAATTTTGCAGCGGTCATTTTTGATGAAATGCAAAAGCTTAAAAATCCCGGCATCAAAAATTACAGTGCTGCCAGTAGCTTGAACTGCGACTTTTGGATTGGCATGACTGGTACGCCCGTTGAAAATAGGTTGTGTGATTTATGGGCTATTGCCGATATTTTACAACCCGGGATGCTGGGTTCTATTAAAGAATTCAGCCATAAATATGAAAAAGCGGTGCTGGAGAGTGATGATACAGCGGTGCAAAGGAATGCCGAACTACGCGAGCAGTTAACGGGGTCTAAGACACCCACATTTATGCTGAGACGTATGAAAGACCAAGAGCTGACTGGCCTTCCAGCTAAACATATTCACGAGCATCCGCTCGATATGCCTGATGCACAAGCAAAAGCTTATGACCAGGTGGTCAGTGATTTCCAAAATTCAGCAGGTCGAAAAGGGGCAATGCTTGAAGCATTGCATCGGCTAAGAGCTTGCTCCTTGCATCCAAATTATAAAGAAAAAAACAGCTATGCTTCAGACATGGATTTTATAAATGCTTCGGCACGACTAAAAGCTTGTTTCGCTATTTTGGATAAAATTGCTGCAAAAAAAGAAAAAGCGTTAATTTTTGTTGAATATAACGATTGGCATAAACCTGATTTTTTATGCGCCATGATTAAAAATCGTTATCACCTTGAAAAATTACCTATGGTGATTAATGGTCAAGTTGATTCTGGCGCCAGGCAAGAACGCATTGATGAATTTCAGAATAAGAGTAATAAAGGCCATTTTGATGTGATGCTACTTTCAC
Organism: uncultured Methylococcaceae bacterium; assembly: GCA_903927955.1. Lineage (GTDB taxonomy): Bacteria > Pseudomonadota > Gammaproteobacteria > Methylococcales > Methylomonadaceae > Methylovulum. Next base: position 16,024 of record CAIYOW010000007.1, read on the forward strand.
CCCGAGCGGGCGGCGTGGGCCTCACGCTTACAGCCGCCAACCATGTTATCCATCTTACCCGATGGTGGAATCCGGCCGTTGAAGACCAAGCAACCGATAGGATTTACAGAATTGGCCAAGAATTACCTGTCCATATTTACTATCCGATGGCTATTCATCCAAGCACTGAAAAATGCTTCGATTTTAATTTAAATCAGTTACTTAAAGAAAAGCGTAAAAGAAGTGGCGATTTGCTGCTGCCAATACCTGACGCTAATGAGATTTTAACTGAGCTAATGTCAGCAACATTTAACGTACAAAATAAATTTTCCATCGACTTACCAGAAAGTTATGTGCTGACAGGCAAGCAATTTGAAGACTTCATTTTAGCTCGACTACAAAAAATTGCACCCTCATTAGGTTTTCAGGTGAAACCAACCCCAGCGTCTTGGGATGGCGGTGCGGATATGATTATTGAATCAACGCAGGGCAGAATTGTCGCTATTATCCAGTGCAAACAGGTCAGTAACCCTGACAAGACACCCACACTCAATGTTGATCTTGACAGGGCTGCTAGCAATTATGGTTGTACAGGTGAGCTTAGCGATATTTGGAAAATTGGCATCACTAACGCAAGCAGAATATCCAATGACGATAAAAAATGGCATGAAAAATCAAGGTGGCATGTGATTATTTCTGGCAGTAATAGCCTAGAACCTGAATCACTCTTCAGTTCTATAGATGTGGCATATTAGAAATATAGAGGCAGCGGGGAGTCGCTATTTTTGCGAAAGCTTGTTTAGGAGCATCCCAGCCCCAACAAGCGGCAAAAATCACGCGACCGCCATTGCCTTCGGCTGCCCCGATCCGTCCGCGTCACCTGGTTCCGGCCCAGCAAGGAGACCGAAACGGCGGTTCCACATGACTTTACGCCATTTCGGGATGCCTTGCAGGTTGCCTCCGCTGCGCTACGGCAACCCGCCCGGCCCTATGGCTATCGGGGACTAAAAATCTTCGCTTCTCTTCGTTCCGCTTCCAAGATTTTCAGCGCTCGTGCCTTCGAACACACAATGTGGGGCGATAAAATATCACTCCATTCCACGTCATCATGTGCCATAAACCGATAGGCTGCCTGTGTTTCCACCCATCCTCCACACGCCATTGGAATACTGGCTGTTGGTTTGGCTGCCAACTGCTCCGCCAAGAGAATCGCTCTCTTGTTCAGACGCTTGTCACATAAATCAATACCCTTAAATTCTTCTTCTGCCCAGCTCACAAAGTTGTGTGTAATGATATGAACTTAGGTTTACCAGCTAAAACAGGCACTCTAACGCAGGATTTATTAAAATCCCACCTATTTAATTGGTATAAATGATACCCAGCCTTCAAACTTCCTGTTATGTGTTATGACGTACAGACAGAGTTAAACACATCCTGTACTCTAATTGCAGATTGATGAATACATCAGTCTCAGTCGTAATAAAAATTAAATTATTAATCGGGAGAACATCATGGATAAAGACCAAATAAAAGGCCGAGTTGAAGAAGCTAAAGGCAAAGTCAAAGAGGCCACCGGAGTGCTATTAGACAATAGCAATTTAGAAGTAGAAGGTAATGTCCAAAAAAACATGGGGAAAGCCCAGTCAGGATTTGGTGATCTTAAAAAAAATATCAAAAATAGCCTAGACCATTGATCAATCTGATTCTGCTCAGTGGTCTAGACTAAACCTAAAAGGTCAACCTGTTGCAATGCATAGATATAATATATTAAAAAACATTGGCTCAACAAATGATTAACAAGCTCACGGTCAATCTGTCATGTACTTTGATGTTTGTTTGTATCTCATTTATCTATTTTTTTGAATATCGCTGTCATTCAACAATCTTTTATGGGAAGGCACAAATATTCCAAACTATTGCAGTCCTCTTAGTTATCCTACGGGTAGCCGGATTAGTTTCCACCTACACAATGGGTGGATTTGTTAACCTATTATTAGTTATCGCGTTTATTATGCTATTGGTAGGCTTCGCCTAGGGTCGACGAATATTATAACAACATTATTTTTTGTTTATGCAAGCTACAAAGTTATTAAATAAATGTATTTTATTTAAATCATAAAGATAAATCCAGTATAGATGCTGGGCGAATATCTTCAAATAATACATATCTTGAGAGGGACTACTTACCATGCCTAAACGTTTATCGTTCGCTGCATTTACCTTAATCAGCGGGTTACTCATCTTATCCGGGACTGTTCTGGCCCAACAAAATACTGCAATTTATATGGCCGAGAACTCGCCATTAGACAACACCAGGCAGAATGTTCGCGATAAGGACAATACCACTTTAACCCCGCAAAACCAAAAACAGGATAAAAGGGATATCAAAATCACCACCCACATCCGTAAAGCTGTCCATAAAGACAAATCGTTATCAGTCGATGCTCACAACGCCAAAATCATCACATTGAATAGAGTCGTGACTTTGCGAGGACCTGTTAACACCGAAGCCGAAAGCCTAAAACTGCAGGCCATTAGCACGAAAACGCATGGTGTCGTGCAGGTAGACAATCAACTTGAAATTAAAGCGCCTTAAAAACCTTGGAGACTATTATGAAAGCAGTTTTTTGTATCGCCAAAAATATTGATCAAACCGAGATCATCGTCAGTGACCTGAAAGCCGCCGGTTTTTCAAGCAATGATATTTCTGTCCTGTTTACTGACAAATCGACAACCAAAGGCTTCGCGCATGAAAAGCACACCAAAGCACCGGAAGGGGCCTCAATCGGTGGCGCTGTCGGCATAGGCACCGGCGCAGTGCTCGGCTGGTTAGCCGGGATAGGCAGCTTGGCTATTCCCGGTATTGGTCCGTTTATTGCCGCTGGTCCAATTATGGCGGCATTGGGCGGCGCCGCAGTTGGGGCTGCAGCCGGCGGCATAACCGGTGCATTAATCGGGGTAGGAATCCCCGAGTACGAAGCAAAACGCTATGAGGGAAAAATCAAAGATGGAAACGCTTTGATTTCTGTCCATTCAGCAGACAACGATGCACGAGATAAAGCGAAAGAAATATTCGAACATGCTAAAGCAGAGGATATTTCCTCAACTGAGGAATCCTCTGTAGCAGCTTAAACCTCATTAATCCGGCTAACTTTTTTGATAAAGTGCTGGCTGAATAATGCCTACGGTATAACTCGGGGAGTCCCAGGTTAACCAAAAACTATACTATTGGAGTTTTATTATGCATAACATTGAATTACTCAACAAATTTCTGAAAGATGAATTATCAGCAACAGAAACGTATCAACAGGCTTTGGATAAACTGAAGGAAGACACCGAACTAGGCAAATCCGATTCTTTAACACCCCTTTTTGCTGAGCATAAAGCAGCGGTTTCTAGTTTACAGGCACTGATCAATCGACTGGGAGGAACACCGGTTGAGAATTCAGGCGCTTGGGGTGCCTGGGCACAAATAGTGATCGGTGGCGCCAAAATACTGGGTCAAAAAGCAACGTTAAAAGCATTGAAAGAAGGCGAAAAAAATGGTGCTGACGATTATGAGAAAGCGCTTCTGGAAACTGAGCTGCCTGCAGATATTCGCTCTTTGATTGAAACCAATTTACTGGTTTCAAAACAAGCCAATATACGTACTTTGGATCGACTTCTGGATACGGAAACGGCATAGCTGTTAAAACTGACCAATTCAATTTGATCAAAGTCATTTTGGGAGAAATCCTAACAATTAGTTAGGATTTCTACTCATACTCCCGGTCAAAATTCAACTGTTCTAGAGAGGCCAATTTTCAATCAGCACCAACAGCTCAGACCACACAATGCCAGTGTCCGCTCCCTTCCATCATCAGAACACAACCCCGCTGAATCAACCCTTGATCACGTCAACTACGCATCCAGATTCGATCCGCCTTGGAAAAGTTTTTCGCTGGCTGGGTATAACCTTGCTGTTTTTATTTCTGGCTGGTTTTGTTGCCATAGTCTTCATGCCAAACACTTGGTTACGCGAATTAGTAGCGGGTAATAAAGGCAGTGCATTGCTCGGTCGGGAATTGGCGATTGATGGCGATATTAATATCGCTTGGGACTGGACAACGCCAAAAGTATCGCTACATCAGTTGCGAATTGCTAACTTACCTGAAAGTAAAGATAAAAACATGTTGGCGATCGAAACGCTTACTTTTGAAATAAAGATATGGAAGTTGTTCCTGGCAGAACTGAATTTACCCAGTGTCAGCTTATTAAAACCTAAAATTATATTGGAAAAATTCACGGAAACACATAAGAATTGGGATTTTCCACTGCTTTCAAAGGCGTATATGGCCAGCAAAGCTGTGTTACCCAATGACCGCAAAAGTTTTCCTATTATCGGTAGTTTATCGATAACCGAGGGTCAATTTACCTACCGAGATAGGCCAAAACAACTGGCCACGCAATTGACTATCGTCTCTGCCAAAGGCGGAAAAGGCCATGAAAAGGATATGTATAGCGTCATCGGCCAGGGTACATTGCAGAACAATCCGTTTTCTATTCTGGCAAAGGGAGGTTCGCTGTCCATGCTGCGGAATAAGACCCTACCTTACCCCCTCACCCTCAATATCAACATGGGCAGCACCCGTGTCAACCTAGAAGGAACGTTCGCCGATCCGGTGCAGATGACCGGTGTCAATGCCCAGCTTGATTTGCGCGGAGATAATCTTGCCGATCTCTTCTATTTAACAGGTATTCCGCTGCCGCCGACATCGCCTTATCAATTAACCGGTTATTTGCAAAAGCAGAATGGGATTTGGGGACTTCACAATTTCCATGGACAGGTGGGCGATAGCGATTTATCGGGGGAGTTAACTTATGATATCAGTAAACCGCGCGGACTTGTGAAAGCTGAGTTCGTATCACAACTGCTTGATATGAAAGATCTAGCCGGTTTTATTGGCGCTGCGCCAACAGAAGGAACCTTGTCGCCTGCACAAAAAGCCCAGGCCGAACACGTAACAACTAGTCCACGCTTGCTACCTGACGTCCCGATCAATTTAACACGGTTACGCGCCGCCGATATGAATGTCCGACTGAAGGCCAATCAAATCAAAGCACCGGACTTGCCGATAAACAATCTGGATATAGGTTTCAATTTAAAGGGTGGCGTGTTGAAAATGAATCCCTTTAATTTCGGTGTCGCATACGGAACGATCAACGGGAGTCTTACCCTAGACGGCCAAAAAGATATTCCCAGCCTCCAATCGGACTTGCAGATCAGACGGTTAAGTTTTAAACAGTTTTTCGCAAAAACTCAATTCGAAGCTTTATCAGCCGGTTATTTTAGCGGTAGGCTGCAATTGCAAGGTAAAGGCAATTCCCTGGCTGAGGTCCTGGCGACAAGTAACGGCCGGATTATCTTGATGATGTCTGGCGGTACCATTAGTTTACTGATGGTCGATGCGGCTGGGCTTAACATTGGTCAAGCGATTCCTTTACTGCTGGGGAAAGACAAATCGACCCATATCCGCTGCGCAATCGGTGATTTCAAGGTTGAGAATGGCTTACTGAATTCGGACGTTTTTGTGCTGGATACCACGGATTCTAATATAGCCGGAAAAATGCATATCAATCTAAAGGACGAAGCCTTGGAGGCTAAGGTAGAAGCGCATCCCAAGGATTTTAGCCTGCTTAGCGCCCGCACACCGATTACTGTCGGTGGCACCTTAAAAAACCCTGCAATTGGGCTGGATCCTAAAGAGCTTGCCTTGCGCAGTACCAGTGCAGTCTCGTTGGGTGTTTTACTTAGCCCATTGGCTGCCATAATCCCCTTCATTGAACTTGGGCTGGGTAAAGACAGCGATTGCGGCGAATTAATTCTACATGCTCGTCGTTATTCAGAAGCTAAACCAGCACCCATGAAGATGAATAAAAAAGGTAGGACATCAAAATTATCTTCCCACTGAAACGGACATAAGTGTCTAGTTCCTCATGCGCTTCTAGTATTTGGTCGGATTGAAAAATGCCGAGGACTATAATAGCTAGCCTCCCGTCAATCCGAGTAATTTCGATTGTACTTCGGAGTTGAATCCACGTTTTTCACTTGCAATTCGGTGGCAAATTTGCCAACATCTATTATATGAGAAACACCAGACCCATTTCATGGCTGAAAGCAGCGTGTAAGGACTTCGAAAAACTTCCCGAAGCCGTGTAAGGCGACATGCTCGACGCGCTCACGATTGCCGCCGAAGGTGGCAAGTCTGACAAGGCAAAACCATTCAAGGGTGTTGATGGTGGGGTGTTCGAGATTGCGCTCAAGCATCGCGGCGATGCTTTCCGCACTCTCTACGCCATCAAGATTGATGCGGATATTTGGGTGATCCATGTTTTTCAGAAGAAATCGAAATCAGGGATAAAAACACCTCAAATGGAAGTTGATCTTATCAACGAACAGCTCAGGCGATTGAAGGAGGCTTTAAAATGAACCACGATGATATGGAACTGGTGCGCGGCAGCGGCAATGTTTACCGCGATTTTGATCGCCCCAATGCTGGGCTGGAGCAAGCCCGTGCGATTGTTGCCGCAAAAATTATTGGCATTCTTGATGACCGCAAGCTGTCAACACGCGACGCCGAAAAGCAAACGGGGGTTTCCCATTCTGAATTCTCACGCATCCGTAATGCACAGCTTCGCCGCTTCACGCTTGACCGGATGATTACAATCCTTGGTAAGCTTGATGAAGAAGTTGAAGTCAATGTCACCTTTCTGTCTCGACAGCACAACGTGGTTACTACGCCTCAGCTTTTATGACACAAACTTTGTGAAGCTTCCGGCAAAGCTGTGGGGCTTGATTAATTATGGTTGTATAGGCGTTCTTTGCGATAGGGGCAAAGTGCCACGAAGCCTCTATAACCTAACCCTGCCTGAGCCTTAACAATGCCCGAATTACCCGAAGTTGAGACCACCTGTAGGGGTATTGCCCAACACATCACCCAACAGACCATTACTAACGTGATTGTGCGCCAGCCGCGTTTGCGCTGGCCGGTGGCTGAGACTTTGCCCCAGACTTTAACAGGCCAAACGGTGCTATCCGTGCAGCGCCGCGCAAAATATTTGTTGCTGACCACCCAAAATGGTACGTTGCTGGTGCATTTGGGCATGTCGGGCAGTTTGCGGGTGGTGACAGACAACACAGCGCCTAGCAAGCATGACCATATTGATATTGTTTTTGCTGATGGCGTGTTGCGTTTTAATGACCCGCGCCGTTTTGGGGCGATGCTATGGACAAGCGAGCCGCTTGGGGAACATGCCTTACTTAAAAATTTGGGGCCGGAGCCGTTGCTGGCCGATTTTGACGGTGCCTACCTTTACACCTTGTCGAGAAACCGTAAGGTGCCGGTCAAGCTGTTTATTATGGATAGCCATAATGTGGTTGGGGTGGGTAACATTTATGCCAATGAGGCTTTATTTATGGCGGGGATTAACCCACAACGCCATGCGGGCAGGATTGCTTTGGCACGTTATGAAAGGCTTGCCGAGTGCATACGCACGGTTTTGACCGATGCCATCACGCAAGGTGGCACTACCCTGCGTGATTTTGTCAATTCGGACGGCAAGCCGGGTTATTTTCAGCAACAATTGCGGGTCTATGGGCGGGCGGGGTTACCTTGCCGGAATTGCCAAGCCCCGTTAAGCCAAGTACGGCTGGCTAATCGGTCAACGGTGTATTGCCGATTTTGCCAGCGTTAAGCCAATCTTAAAAAAACGTTGTTTACAAGCTGGTTTTTACATGCCCGGCCGGAATATCGCGACGGTCTGCACCGGTATAGAGCTGTCTGGGGCGGCCTATTTTTTGTTCAGGATCGGCAATCATTTCATCCCAATGGGCTATCCAGCCCACGGTGCGGCCCATGGCGAACATGGCGGTGAACATGTTGGTGGGGATGCCCAATGCGTGCAGCACGATGCCTGAATAAAAATCGACATTGGGGTAGAGTTTTTTCTCAATGAAATAATCATCTTCCAGTGCGATACGTTCTAACTCAACGGCCAGTTTGAACAGTTTCATGTCATGCAAATCCAGCTCATTAAGCACTTCATGGCATGTTTCGCGCATGAGGGTGGCGCGTGGGTCGTAGTTTTTATACACCCGATGGCCGAAGCCCATCAAGCGGAACGGGTCGTTTTTGTCTTTGGCTTTGGCGATAAATTCTGGGATGCGGGACACATCGCCAATTTTTTCCAGCATATTCAGCACTGCTTCGTTAGCACCGCCGTGGGCAGCACCCCATAAGCAGGCGATACCGGCGGTTACGCAAGCAAACGGGTTGGCTCCGCTGGAACCCGCCAAACGCACGGTGGAGGTGGAGGCGTTTTGTTCGTGGTCGGCATGAAGAATCAGGATTCTGTCCAAGGCGCGTACTAGCACTGGATTAGGTTCATATTCATCGCACGGTGTCGCCAACATCATGCGCATGAAGTTTTCAACATAATTCAGCTTGTTTTTAGGGTGCATAAACGGCATCCCGCTGCTGTATTTATGGCACATGGCAACAATGGTGGGCACTTTGGCAATCAAGCGGATGGCGCACATTTCGCGGTCTTTTTTGGATTTTATGTCGAGTGCGTCATGGTAAAACGCCGACAAGGCCCCGACTACGCCGACCATAATGGCCATAGGGTGCGCGTCACGGCGGAAGCCTTTGAAGAAGTTGGTCAATTGGTCATGCACCATAGTGTGCATGGTGATGTTGTATTGAAATTCCGTTAATTCGCCACTGTCCGGCAGCTCGCCTTTCAGCAATAAATAGCACACTTCCAAAAAGGTGCATTGTTGAGCAAGCTGTTCGATAGGATAACCGCGATAGAGCAATACACCTTCATCGCCGTCGATGTAAGTGATGGTGGAGCGGCAGCTGGCAGTGGAGTTAAAGCCCGGGTCATAGGTAAACATGCCTGTCTGTCTGTACAGGGTTTGGACATCAATAACATCAGGGCCTGTTGTGCCAGATAAAACGGGTAATTCACATAGTGACTGGGTGTCGTCACTTAAGCTGATGTTGCGTGGATGGGTCATCGGGTATCCCTCTGTTTGAATCGTGATGTCGTTACGGATGTGTATCGGTTTAGGCCAAGCTGTCAGTGATGGCCTGTTGTGCCAATTGGGTTATTTTGGGCCAGTTTTTGCTGCTGACCGCGTCGGCGGGGGCCAGCCAGGAGCCGCCCACACAAGCCACATTAGCCAGCGCGAGATAGGCTAAATAATTGTCGGGCGATATGCCGCCGGTTGGGCAAAAGGTGGCTTGTGGCACAGGCCCTGCAATTGACTTTAACATGGGTATGCCGCCCGCGGCTTCGGCAGGAAAAAATTTGAAATGATCCAAGCCGTATTCCATACCTAGCATCAGTTCCGATAAGGAGGCTATGCCCGGTATCAGGGCTATGCTGCTTTGGCTGGCTGCCGCCAGTAGCGTGGGGGTAAGACCCGGGCTGATAGCAAAAACCGCACCGGCTTGTTCTGCCGCTTTGAGTTGGTCGGGTGTGGTGATGGTGCCTGCACCGACGATGGCATCTTTGACGTTTTCGCTAATCAGTTTAATTGCCGCCAAGGCAACGGGGGTACGCAAGGTGATTTCCAACACTTTAATGCCGCCGTCAACTAAGGCTTGCGCTAAGGGTACGGCATCATCAAGGTTTTGGATAACCATCACCGGCATAACCGGGCCTGCGTGCAAAACGTCTTTAGGTTGGATTTTCCAGTTGAATTGAGTCATATCTCGCTACAAATTTTTAGGGTGGGCAAGCTTTGTCCACGTTGGGTGATTGTTAAAGGTAGGCTAACCAGTAGCCTACCTGTGCTTAGGTTTGATTGTTTTGTAGGCGTTTAATCGCAAACAAACAGATTGGAGGCCCCTGTTTCTGCCGATGAGGCATTCAGGCGGAAACGTCCAAACATTTCCCTGCCCATGCCGTAATGGTGGTTTTTGGCGCTGTTCGGCACGATGGCACGGGCTTTAAATTCGGCGTCATCAACCAATACATTAACTTCACCGGTTTGCAGGTTCATGGCTATCCTATCGCCATTACGGACTTTAGCCAACGGCCCGCCCGCTTCACATTCTGGGGTCATGTGGATGGCTGAGGGTACTTTACCCGATGCGCCGGACATGCGCCCGTCTGTGACTAAGGCCACTTTAAAGCCTTTGTCTTGCAATACCCCTAACGGTGGGGTGAGTTTATGCAATTCCGGCATGCCGTTGGCGCGAGGCCCTTGAAAACGGATAACGGCAATAAAATCCTTTTCCAGTTCGCCACGTTTGAAGGCCGCCAGCATATCTTCCTGATCGTCAAAGACAATTGCCGGTGCTTCTACTATTTGGTGGTCGGGTGACACGGCAGACAGTTTGGACACGCCACGGCCTAAGTTGCCGTGCATCAGATGCAGGCCACCGCCCTTGGAGAACGGCTCAGCAACGGTGGACAGCACTTCAGCATCTAAAGAAGCCTCTGGTACGGGTTCCCAATGCAGTTGCCCGTCGATAAGTTTGGGTTCTTGGCAATAACTGTCCATGCCGCGTTGGTCGGCAATGGTGAGAATGTCTTCGTGCAACAGGCCATTTCTGAGCAGTTCTGCAATCAATACGCCCATGCCGCCCGCCGCTTGGAAGTGGTTTACGTCGGCTGAGCCGTTGGGGTAAATTTTGGCGATCAGCGGGATGGCTTTGGACAGTTTGTCGAAATCATCCCAGGTCAGCACTATGCCAGAAGCGCGGGCGATGGCGATCAGATGCATGGTGTGGTTGGTGGAGCCGCCGGTTGCCAGCAACCCAATCACGGCATTGACAATGGCTTTTTCTGACACCATGTGGGCGATAGGCCGCCAATCTTCGCCCAAAGCGGTGAACTTGAGCACTTGTTGCGCGGCTATTTTGGTCAGTTCGTCACGCAATGGGGTGTATGGATTGACAAAGGAGCTGCCCGGCAAATGCAGCCCCATAATTTCCATCATCATTTGGTTGCTGTTGGCGGTGCCGTAGAAGGTGCAGGTACCGGGGCTATGGTAAGAGGCCATTTCTGCCTCCAACAATTCTTTGCGGCCAATTTTGCCGACCGCGTAAGCTTGGCGGGCGCGAGCCTTGTCCTTGTTGGTCATGCCGCTGGTCATTGGCCCTGCGGGTATAAACACGGCTGGCAAATGTCCAAAACTGAGTGCGCCTATCAACAGTCCGGGGACAATTTTATCGCATACGCCAAGGTATAAGGCGCCGTCGAACATATTGTGGCTCATGCCGATGGCGACCGCCATAGCGATCAGGTCGCGGCTGAACAGTGACAATTCCATGCCTGCTTGCCCTTGCGTGATGCCGTCGCACATGGCGGGCACACCGCCCGCAAATTGGGCTACGCCACCCGCTTCGCGGATAGCCGCCTTAATCAAGTCCGGCATGTCTTTGTAGGGCTGGTGTGCCGACAACATGTCGTTGTAGGCGCTGATAATCGCCACATTGGGTTTGTAGTCACCCATTAAATCGGCTTTTTCGGCGGCACTGCAGGCGGCAAAGCCGTGTGCCAAATTGCCACAGCCCATGCCCGCACGGGTGGGTGTTTTTTTCGCCATGCCGTCGATGTATTGCAAATAAGCGCTGCGGGTCGGGCGGCTACGTTCAATGATTTCTTCGGTGACTTGCTCAATAATTGGATGCATTTTTTAAAAACCTATTTTTGTAAGTTGGATGTGCCGGTAAGCTACATAAAAGCAAAGCTAGGCGCAGGCTTTATTCTTCCCAAGCCCGGCTGTCACGGGCAATCAAGGCCACCGAGGCTATCGGCCCCCAAGTACCGGCATGATAGGGCTTGGGTTTGGCGTTAAGGTGCTGCCAAGCCTCTTGGATGGAATCCACCCATGTCCACGCCTGTTCTATTTCTTCGCGGCTTAAAAACAGTGCGGAGTTGCCGCGCATAGCTTCCAAGACTAATTTTTCGTAGCCGCCAAAAATCCGGTTGTTTTTAAAATCATCGGAGAAGCTTAAGTCGAGCTTGGTTTTTTGCAGTTTGATATAGGGGTCTTCGATACCGGGGATTTTGTTGAGCATCTCAATTTCCACGCCTTCATTGGGCTGCAAGTGGATAATGAGTTTGTTGGGCGGTAAGGCGCGGAAGCTATCATCAAAAATATTATGTGGCAATTGCTTGAAATAAACGACAATTTCGGTGCATTTGCTTTGCATGCGCTTGCCGGTGCGCAAATAGAACGGTACGCCCGCCCAACGCCAGTTATCTATATCCACACGCATGGCAACAAAGCTTTCGGTGGAGCTCTTAGTATTGGCCCCTTCTTCTTCCAAGTAACCAGGCACGGGGTTACCTTTCATATAACCAGCTGTGTATTGCCCGCGCACGGTTTTTTCTTCAACATTGCGTTTGGTGATGGGGCGCAAGGCTTTTAGGACTTTAATTTTTTCACTGCGTATGCTGGACGCTTCCAAGTTGGCGGGCGGTTCCATAGCGATGAATGTCAAAATTTGCAACAAGTGGTTTTGCAGCATGTCGCGCAACTGACCGGTTTTGTCAAAATATTCCCACCGCCCCTCAATGCCCACTTCTTCCGCCACGGTGATTTGGATATGGTCTATGGTGTTATGGTTCCAGTTGGTGGTGAAAATGGAATTGGCGAAACGTAACGCCAATAAATTAAGCACGGTTTCTTTGCCTAGGTAATGGTCTATACGGAATACTTGGTCTTCTTTAAAGACCTTGGCGACGGCATCATTGATTTCTTGCGACGATTGCAAGTCGTGGCCTATCGGTTTTTCCATGACCATGCGTGACTGGTCGTTTAACACGCCAGATTCCGCCAGCCCTTGGCAAATGTTTCTGAAGAGCAACGGCGAAACGGCAAAATAATTGACCATGACCCGTGCCGACCCATCAATGACGGTGTTAAGTTGCTGGTACTGGTCCATTTGGGTCAGGTCGATTTGCAGGTAAGCAAAACGGGCGGCAAAGCGCTGCCATACTTCATCGGGCAATGCTTCGTTGGAAAATTCTTGCAAGCTTTTATACACCAAGGCAATAAATTCGCTGGGTGACAATGCATGTCGGTCTACACCCGTGATACAGGTTTGCGGTTCAATTAAGTTGGCAATTTCCAGCCGATAGAGCGAAACAAACAGCTTGCGGCGTGACAAATCGCCTAACGCACCAAAGATAACCAAGTCACAGGGAGTAAAGTCTTTTTTATTTTTCATGATGTGTGCCAATCAGAAGGCTAGGCTGATAAGTTATATCAGCAATAAATATGCCGATAAATTAAGTTCCCATTATCTCAGAAAATGGTTAATGTTATGTTAATGAATCTGTCATCAGCCTGCTAAGGGTCTGTTAAAGCAATCACTATTTGCACCATTTTAGTTCATAATTGCCGATATTTTGCACCATAATGAAAAATACAATGCGGCGGAATTTCCCATTGAATCTTTACTGCTATTGGGTGCTATGTTTCGTTGGCGTTTTTACACGTTAGGATGAATAATAGCCATGACACCTTAGCTATTGGATACTTTTAGAAAGCCCCTTCTTCAACCCGTTTTAGCCCGCCCTTCTGCAACGTTTATGACCGCCTCAACAACCAGTTCCGCTGATGCCAGCGATATTTTTTCCACCACTTTTTTACTTGGCAATGTCGGCGCGCCTTTTGTGATAGGGCTGTCGGTGGGCTATTTTGCCAAAAAAATGCTGCGGATTGCCCTGTTTATAGGTGGTGCTGCAGTGGTTATATTGTTTCTCGGCGAATACTACGGTATTGCCACTATTAGCGATGCCCATCTTGTCAATAATGCCAACACAGCCATCGATACCATCAAATCATCTGGTGATTTTTTGATCCAGCGGCTATCCGGCATCAATAGCAAAGGGGTGAGTGCTGCGGCGGGGTTTTTTGTTGGCTTTAAAATCGGCTAAGTTATGCTGCCCACTTCTCTAAAAACTATGCAGGCAGATAATGCTGCCATTAAAACGGCTGTTAGCCTGCTACAGCAAGGCAGACTGGTCGCCTTCCCTACCGAAACCGTTTATGGCCTAGGTGCGGATGCTAACAACCCCGAGGCGGTGCGACGCATTTTTGCCGCCAAAGGCCGCCCCGTTGATCATCCGCTGATTGTGCATATCCCAGACCTTGCCTGCCTTAGCCAGTGGGCGCAAAACATACCCGACGCGGCACATCATCTGGCGGCACATTTTTGGCCTGGCCCTTTGGCGATTATTTTAAGCAAGCAGCCGGGCGTTCCATTGGAGGTGACGGGCGGACAAACAACGGTGGGCTTGCGACTACCCAACCATCCGGTTGCTTTGCAACTATTGCAAGCCTTTGGCGGTGGCATTGCCGCACCTTCTGCCAATCGTTTTTGCCGGATTAGTCCGACCCAAGCCAGCCATGTCGCGGAAGAACTGGGCAATGCGGTGGATTTGATTTTAGAGGGCGGTTCTTGCCAAGTGGGCGTGGAATCGACCATTATCGATTTGAGCGGCCTGCACCCGCAACTGCTTAGGCCGGGCCACATCAGCCGAGCCGCTCTTGAAGCGGTATTGGGTGAAAGGGTATTGGTTTCCGCACCCACCCAAGTGCGCACGTCCGGCATGATGGCGGTGCATTACGCGCCTGCCACGCGTGCCTTGCTTTGCCCAGCCGCCCTTTTACCCGAACACTATCGGCAGCTTAGCGGGCAAGGTAAAAAAATTGGCCTGATGGTTTTGCAGCGTTTGGCTGATACTGCACCCGCCGCGCAAATTTTGATGCCAACCGATGCTGACCTATACGCCCAGGCCTTGTATGCGTCCTTACGGAAGCTGGACACTCTGTGCCTTGACATTATTTTGATAGAGCAACCCCCTGACCATGATGGCTGGCAAGCTATACATGACCGTTTGGGCAAAGCGTCATCACGTTTGTAGCAGCGGGCTTGCTTTAAGGCTTGAAAAAATCGGATTCGCCCCCACATATCCTGAATCAAAAAACCACTTTTAGTTCAGGAAAACACTATGACTGTTGAAGCACATAAAGAAACCCTTGGTTTTCAAACCGAAGTCAAACATCTGTTGCATTTAATGATCCACTCCTTGTACAGCAACAAGGAAATCTTTTTACGGGAACTTGTTTCTAATGCATCAGATGCGGCTGACAAGTTACGCTTTTTGGCATTATCGAATGAAAGCCTCTATGAAGGTGACAGCGAGTTAAAAATCCGCTTGGCATTTGATAAGGACAAACGCACCATCAGCATTATCGACAACGGCATTGGTATGAGCCGGGAAGAGGTGCAAGAGCATATCGGCACTATTGCCAAATCAGGCACCAAACAGTTTTTTGAGGCCCTGACCGGTGATCAGGCTAAGGACAGTGAACTGATCGGCCAATTTGGGGTGGGCTTTTATTCGGCTTTCATTGTCGCTGACAAAGTAACCCTAATCACCCGCAAAGCCGGTGCGCCAAGCAGTGAAGGCGTTTGCTGGGAATCGGCAGGTGAAGGTGATTACACGCTGGAGACGGTGGAAAAAGCCACACGCGGCACTGAAATTATTTTGCATTTAAAAGAATCCGAGTCGGAATTCTTAGATAACTACCGCATCCGCTCCATTATCAGGAAATTCTCCGACCATATTTCTTTGCCTATCGTCATGGATAAGGAAGTGATGCCGGAGCTGGATTTGGATGACGAGGAGGAGGAAACGGCTGAGGGTGCAGAAAAAGTCGAAAAAGCCAAGCCCGAACCAGAAATTGTTGAAGAAACCATCAACAGCGCATCAGCTTTGTGGACTAAGGCGCGTCAAGAAATTTCTGATAACGATTACAACGAATTTTATAAGCATGTCTCGCACGATTACCAAGACCCTTTGGTGCATGTGCACAGCAAAGTGGAAGGCACTAATGAATACACCTTGTTGTTGTATGTGCCTGCCCGCGCCCCGTTTGACTTGTGGGACCGGGACAATAAGCACGGTGTGAAATTGTATATCCGCAAAGTGTTCATCACTGACGATGCGGAACAACTGATGCCCCGCTACCTGCGTTTTATCAAGGGTATTATTGATGCTAATAGCTTGCCGTTGAACGTGTCGCGGGAGATATTGCAACAAAGCAGGCAAATTAGTGCCATTAAAACCGGCGCGGTTAAAAAGGTGTTGGGCATGTTGGAAGGCTTGGCGCAAAACGAACCGGAAAAATATGCCACATTCTGGACTGAGTTTGGTAATGTCATTAAAGAAGGCCCGGTTGAAGACCACGGCAATAAAGACCGTATCGCCAAGTTGTTGCGCTTCAGTTCCACCCATACCAACAACAGCACTCAAGACGTGTCTTTGGAAGCTTATGTGGGCCGGATGCAAGAAGGCCAGGAAAAAATTTATTATGTCACGGCCGACAGTTTCGCGGCCGCCAAAAACAGCCCACATTTGGAAATTTTCCGTAAAAAAGGCATTGAAGTGTTGTTGCTGTCCGACCGTATTGACGAATGGCTGGTGTCGTCTTTGAGCGAGTTTGATGGCAAAACCTTGCAGTCTGTGGCTAAAGGTGAATTGGATTTAGGGCAATTGGATAGCGAAGAAGACAAACAAGCCCAAGAAGAGGTTAACCATGATTTTGAAGGCGTACTGAAACATATTAAGGAAGTATTGTCGGATAAGGTCAGTGAAGTGCGTGTTAGCCATCGTTTGACTGAATCACCTGCTTGCTTGGTTTCTGATGTTTACGGCATGAGCCTGAACATGGAGCGCATCATGAAAGAAGCGGGGCAATCCATGAATTTTGGCAGCAAGCCAATTTTTGAAATAAACCCGAACCATGCGTTGCTGGCTAAACTGAAAAACGAACAGGATGACAGCCGCTTTGGCGATTTGGTGCATATTTTGTTTGACCAAGCTATTCTGGCTGAAGGTGGCCAGCTGGATGATCCGGCGGCGTTTGTTCATAAGTTAAATGGCTTGTTGCAAGGCTTACTGCATTAATTGTTAACGGGCTGTTCAAAAAAGGTCGGCTGTTGCCGGCCTTTTTTTTTGCTGATGCAAAACAGGTTTGCCCAAACTATGGCGGTATATAAAAAGGCTGTGACGATGGTTTATTATCGAATATGATACCTTGCCCGCTTGTGGGCGCATCGTTTCTGTCATGATTTTTAGGGAGGGAGAGGTTATGTTGTTGTTTGCCAAATTTGCCGGCATTGCGGTGATGGTATGGTTTTATCTGGCTGCGAAGAAAAATGCCCAGCCACCAATCCAGTGGGCTATTATTGGATTGATTGGCTTTTGGTTGGCTTGGTGGGGGGTGAAACTGACTTTTTTGGTGCCGTTGGTGGGTCTGGCGGGTAAGAACGCCACGGGCGTTTTTTTGCTGACCCAAATACCTGCTTTAGTGGGTATTGCTGCTGCATTTTTTATCAGGAAAAAATTGCTGGCGGGTGTGGCGGGCGGCTGATCTGTTTGGGCAAAAAAAGGGCGTTGCGATTGGCAACGCCCTTTTTTATGTTAACCGAGCTTACAGTTTGCCGGCATTTTTGTCCAGATAGTCGGCAACACCGGCTGGGCTAGCGGTCATGCCCGCATCGCCTTTATTCCAGCCAGCGGGGCAAACTTCGCCGTGTTCTTCATGGAATTGCAGTGCATCAACCATGCGCAACAATTCATCGATATTACGGCCCAGTGGCAAGTCGTTGACCACTTGGTGACGCACAACGCCTGACTGATCAATCAGGAATGTGCCACGGAAGGCAACACCACCTGCGGTTTCCACATCGTAGTCTTTGCAAATGGAATGGGTCAAATCAGCCGCCATAATGTAACTGACCGCACCTATGCCACCTTGGTTGATTGGGGTGTTGCGCCATGCATTGTGGGTGAAATGGGAGTCGATTGAAACGGCTATCACTTCTACATTGCGGCTTTTGAATTCTGCCATACGGTGATCCAATGCAATCAGCTCGCTAGGGCAAACAAAAGTGAAATCTAATGGGTAGAAAAAGATAACGGCATATTTGCCGCCGGTCGCTTCTGAGAAGCTGAATGAATCAACGATTTGACCATCACCCAAAACGGCTGGAACGGTAAAATCCGGTGCTTGCTTGCCAACTAATACGCTCATTGAATGCCTCCAAAAACATTTAAAAAACAAGTGACTATGGTTTATTAACCACTACTGGAGTGGTATGCCGTGTATTTTACACTATTCATGTTGGGTATTCTGTAAAGTTGTTATTTTTTTCTTGCTTTTACGGGCTAATAAAGATAATTTGTTAAGGCTTGATTAAAGAAATATTACAAAAAAAATAATAATAGCAGCTTACGTTTCCCGGATTGGCTAGGAGAGGGTGGCAAACCCGCCCTAGCATCGATCTGAGAATAGGAGGAGTTTTATATATGGTAAAAAATAAACACATCACTGAACCGGACAATTTCGGTTTTCAAGTTAGGATTGTCAGGCGCGGCAAAGAAAGCAGCCGTTATTTTTCCCATAAGTTATGGGGTAATAAAGGCAAGTCACTGCAAGCCGCCATTACTTGGCGAGACCAAATGCTGGTCGTTCTCAAAGGTAGCAAGACGCGTTTCCTTAAGCCCCCAAGAAACAAATCCACTACCGGTGTCACCGGCGTATCCAGAACCATCAAATACGATCACCGGAAAGATAAAAGTTATCTTTGCTATACCGTGTTCTGGGTCAGTGATGGCAAATCTAAAAACAAAACTTTTCAAGTGGGCAATGTTGCCAAAATAACCGCCGATGATGAACTTCATGCTTTCCGGACAGCACGGCTGTTTAGGAGTTGCTATGAGTTCTCGATTGACAATGACATCGAGTTTTATGACAGCAAATTTGAAGGCTGGAAGAAAACTCGTTTGTATGAAGATGAAAACCTGGACGCTGTGCTGCCTGTCACTTAGCAATGCCTGCACGCTTGTCTTGCAGCGACGTTTATGCGGGTATCAAGCTGTGCCAAAGTGCCTTTAAGCTTCAATTTTTAAGCTATGGGTAACAATTGTCATACCATGCGTGCCATTGAAATTACCAACCATAGCTTACACTGTGCTGAACGACCTTTGCCTATACCCGCTTCCGGTCAAGTCTTGATCAAGGTTGCGGCGGCGGGTGTCAATCGGCCTGATGTGATGCAGCGCCAAGGTTTATACCCGCCGCCTGCTGGTTCATCGGACATACCTGGGCTGGAAATTGCAGGTACGGTGGTTGGCATGGGCAATGATGTTGCTGGTTTGCATTTTGGCGATAAGGTGTGTGCGTTAGTGACGGGGGGCGGTTATGCCGAGTTCTGCCTAGCTTCAGCGGCCCTTTGCCTGCCCATTCCGGATGGCCTGTCTTTAATACAGGCGGCTGCTTTGCCGGAAACTTTCTTTACCGTTTGGAGCAATGTTTTTGACCGTGGCCAGCTAGTTGCCGGGGAAACATTGTTAGTGCAAGGCGGCACAAGCGGCATCGGCACCACGGCCATACAGCTGGCCCGTAGCTTTGGCGCGACGGTGATAGCCACTGCCGGCAGCGACATCAAGTGTGATTTTTGCCGTCAATTAGGCGCCCATGCCGCTATCAATTATAAAACCAACGATTTTGTTGATGCCATCAAGTTGCTGACCGATAACAAAGGTGTCAATGTAATCCTTGACAGTATTGGCGGGGATTATTTTCCCCGCCATATAAAGTGCCTTGCTAATGAGGGCAGGCTTGTGCAAATTGGCTTACAAAACGGCGTAAAAGCCGAAATCAATTTACTGCCTTTGCTGTTAAAGCGGGTCGTGCTGACCGGTTCCACACTCAGACCCAGACCTGACCGCTTTAAAGCTGCCATTGCCCAGAGCCTATTGCAAAAGGTGTGGCCGTTATTGGCTTCTGCTGCCATAAAACCCGTTATCGATTCTGTTTTTGCCCTTGAAGATGCCGCTAAAGCCCACGCATTGATGGAAAGCAGCGCCCACATCGGCAAAATTATCCTACAGGTATGAACCATGACTTATAAAACGCTCGTTTCCGCCGCCACCTTGCAACAACATATTGATGATCCCCATTGGATTGTCATGGATTGTCGGTTTTCTTTAAGCGATGTTGCTTGGGGCGCTAGTGCTTACCGCCAAGGCCATTTGCCTAACGCCCGCTACGCTGATTTGAACCAAGACCTATCGTCTGCTGTTAAGGATTACACCGGTCGCCATCCTTTGCCGGACATTAAGGTGTTGGCTGCAAAGCTAGGCCAATGGGGTATTGGCAATGCCAGCCAGGTTGTGGTTTATGACAATGCAGGGGGGGCAATCGCTGGTCGGTTGTGGTGGTTATTACGCTGGTTGGGGCATCAAAACGTAGCTGTTTTGGATGGTGGTATTCAGGCTTGGCAGCGTCAAGGCGGTACGTTGACCACTGTGTTGCCTAAAGTTAAGCCTGCGCCATTCCGATGCTATGTCGATGACAACCAGTGGTTGACTAGCAGACAAGTGCAAAACCTATTGGCACAAAAAGCCATTTGTTTAATTGATGCCCGTGCACCCGAGCGCTTCCATGGCATCAATGAACCCATTGATCCGGTCGCCGGGCATATCCCTTATGCGATTAACCGCCCGCTTCAACTTAATTTGGATAGTCGGGGCTTGTTTTTGCCGGCCGCCGAACTCAAGCAACAATTTTCTACCTTGTTAGGTTCTTACCCACCCGAACAAGTGGTACACCAATGCGGCTCGGGGGTTACTGCTTGCCATAATTTATTGGCGATGGAGTATGTGGGCTTAAGGTCGTCCAAGCTTTATGCGGGGTCTTGGAGCGAATGGATTAAGGATAAAAATAGGGCTGTGGACTGTGCTTAGTTGAATTGTCTCTGGTCATAAATTGCCCTATCAGTGACTGGAATCTTTGGGACATAAAAAATCCCCCGTTCCTCAGCGATTAAATGCTGTGAAACGGGGGATTAATGTAAACAACGGCCTGACGGTGTTACTGTTTTTGGAAGGCTATTTACAGCCTAAGCAGGGAAATATTGGCCAAAAACCAATCATAGGTTTGTTGCACGCCTTTTTCCAACCCTGTGCCCGCTTTCCATCCTTGGCTAGTCAAACGGCCCACGTCCATTAATTTTCTTGGCGTGCCATCGGGTTTGCTGGCATCAAAAACCAACTCGCCAGTAAAGCCAACCGTCTGTTGTACCAATTCAGCCAATTCTCTAATGGAAACATCTTCACCAGTACCCACGTTGACAATATCAGCATCCGAATAGTTTTCCATTAAGAACACGGAGGCATCCGCCATATCATCGACATACAGGAACTCCCGTTTAGGTGTGCCTGTTCCCCAAATGGTCACCGTGCTGTCCTGATTGGCTTTTGCCTCGTGGAATTTTCTGATTAGGGCTGGCAAAACATGGGAGTTTTGCAGGTCAAAATTGTCACCCGGCCCATACAGGTTAGTCGGCATTAAACTGATTGCATCAAATCCATACTGCTTGCGGTAGGCTTGGCACATTTTAATGCCGGCAATTTTAGCAATGGCATACCATTCGTTGGTGGGTTCCAATGCCCCCGTCAACAAATACTCTTCTTTAAGAGGCTGCGGTGCCATTTTTGGGTAGATACACGAAGAACCCAAAAATACAAATTTTTGCACACCGGCACGGTAGGCACCATCGATCAAATTGTTCTGAATGCGAAGATTGTCAAAAATAAATTCAGCCGGATAGATATTGTTGGCATGAATTCCGCCTACTTTAGCGGCGGCATCAATCACTACGGCTGGCTGCTCTTCTGAGTAAAACGCATCGACTGCACTTTTATCCATCAGGTCAAGTTCTTGCCGAGTCCGAGTGACAATGTTGGTGTACCCTTTGCTTTGCAAGTTTCTGACAACAGCAGAACCGACCAAGCCTTTGTGACCTGCGACAAATATTTTTGTGTCGTGATTGATAGCTATACGGCTTACATTACTTTCCATATTCATCTCTTGCTGTTGCTTATTCGTTATAGTCAAACGTCTTAAAGCCTTCACGTTGGCATAATGCATCCCTTTGTGCAGTTTTGTAATCTGCTTGGACCATTTCAGCAACCAGTTCTTTTAGGGTTGTTTTTGGTGTCCATCCCAATTTTTCTTTGGCTTTAGTAGGATCACCCAGCAATGTTTCAACTTCGGTAGGTCTAAAGTAGCGTGGATCAACGGCTACAATGCATTTTCCAGTTTCTGTACAATAGCCCTTTTCATCGGCATCTTCGCCTTCCCAACGGATTTTGATTTCCAATTCTTCTGCTGCAAAATCAACAAACTGGCGAACTGAATACTGTACACCGGTGGCTATGACAAAGTCTTCTGCCGTTTCCTGTTGCAACATCATCCACTGCATTTCAACGTAGTCTTTAGCATGGCCCCAATCTCTCAAGGCACTTAAGTTGCCTAAATAGAGACATTCCTGCAAGCCCATTTTTATTCTGGCCAAGGCACGGGTAATTTTACGCGTGACAAATGTTTCCCCACGCAATGGCGATTCGTGATTGAACAAAACACCGTTACAAGCGTAAATACCATAAGCTTCACGATAGTTGACGGTGATCCAGTATGCGTACAATTTAGCTACTGCATAAGGGCTACGCGGGTAAAATGGGGTAGTTTCCTTTTGTGGGATTTCTTGCACCAAACCGTATAATTCAGATGTGCTGGCTTGGTAAAAGCGGGTTTTTTTCTCCAAACCTAACAGGCGGATAGCCTCCAAAATACGCAACGTGCCAATACCATCGGCATTGGCGGTATATTCTGGCATGTCAAAGCTGACCGCAACATGGCTCATCGCCGCCAAGTTATAAATTTCATCAGGCTGTACTTCCTTAATGATGCGGATAAGATTGGTGGAATCGGTCAGGTCGCCGTAATGTAAAACAAAATTCTGGTTGCTTACATGGGGATCAAGATACAAATGATCGATACGATCGGTGTTAAAAAGTGACGAACGACGCTTTATCCCATGAACAATGTACCCTTTGTTTAGCAAAAACTCAGCCAAATAAGCGCCGTCTTGTCCTGTAACCCCTGTAATTAATGCTACTTTACTCATGTTTTATTTCCTGAAATATAGGTTTTAGTTGGATATTTGAAAACTACTTTAACTGCCTCAATATTCTGAGAGAGCTTATTACACATTTTTATTGTTTGTTTATCCCCTCTAAGTGATGCCGTTACGCACAAGCCGGAATTACACGGGCAAACCAATATTGATTTGGTTGGGGTTCGTTCCTTAACCCCAACCTGCATGCTATCAAGCAGACGTTAACAGATAACCTACACAGCACTGAAGCATCAAATCGCTTCGCTATTGCAATAGTGTCGATTGTATCAAACAAAGTTTAAATCTTGCTTAAAACCTGCTGGTTGATTAGCTGCCTTTTGGGCAATTTAGCATCCATTAAATTGACCCGTGTACAAAAATTCACTGGATTGTTTAGATAGGTGACCTGAAAACGATAATCAAGCGCACGCTCACTCAACCGTCACCGATTTTGCCAAGTTTCTGGGCTGGTCGACATCGGTGCCTTTTATTACCGCCACATGGTAAGCCAGCAACTGTAAAGGGATGCTATAGACAATAGGGGCTATGGCATTGTCAATGGCCGGCACTTTGATAATTTGTAACTCTGTAGCGTTGTCATCTTGCCCGCTGACCAAAGTCTCATCCATAAACACGATCAGTCGCCCCCCTCTGGCACTGACTTCTTGCATATTAGATTTAAGCTTTTCTAAAAGTCTGTTATTGGGTGCAACTGTAATAACGGGAATATCGCCATCAATCAACGCCAGTGGTCCGTGCTTCAACTCACCTGCGGGATAAGCCTCGGCATGGATGTAGGAAATTTCTTTGAGCTTTAATGCCCCTTCCATGGCAATAGGGTAATGCTCCCCCCTTCCTAAAAACAAAGCGTGACGCTTGGCTGAAAATTGTTCTGCCAGCTTTTCAATTTGCGTGTCTAAAGCAAGCACTTTTTCTAGTCGCTGTGGCAAATCCAACAGTGCAGCAATGATTACCTGTTCCTTTTGCGGATCCAATTGGTGGCGTCTGCCTATGGCAATGACCAATAACATTAAGGCAACCAGTTGGGTAGTAAATGCTTTGGTGGAAGCTACGCCTATTTCCGGGCCGGCACGCAACAGCAATACCAGATCAGACTCCCGCACCAATGAGCTTTCGGCTACGTTGCAAATGGCCAATGAATAACGGGCACCCCGCCGTTTCGCTTCAAGTAGTGCGGCAAGCGTATCTGCGGTTTCGCCCGATTGTGATAAGGTGACAATCAACGTATGGGGGGCAATCACGGGATTCCGATACCGGAATTCACTAGCCACTTCAACTTGGCAAGGGCAGCCGGTTAGCTCTTCAAACCAGTAGCGTGCCACCATACCTGCATGGTAGCTTGTACCACAACCGATAATTTGGATCGCCTTTACATCATCAAATATGTTGGCGGCATTATGACCAAATGCGGCATCGTGCAAGCGTTCATTGACAATACGTCCCGCCAGTGTTTTGGTAATGGCAAGAGGCTGTTCATATATTTCCTTCAGCATGTAATGCCGATAACCGCCTTTATCTACTGCATCCATTTTAAGGTAGCTTTCGTGGATACTCCGTTCCACCAATTGGTCTTCGGCATTATAAATAGTCACGCCCTGCAAGCTAAGCCGTGCTATATCGCCATCCTCCATAAACATAAAGCGTTGCGTTACGGGCAATAATGCTGCCACATCAGAGGCAATGAAATACTCCCCGTAACCAATACCAATCACCAATGGACTACCTTTTCGGCAAGCAATTAACATGTCTGGCTCGGTGAGGCTCATAATGCCCAAGGCATAAGACCCTTCGAATGCTTTGACCGATTTTTTTACCGCTGACAGTAAATCGTCACTACTTTCTAATGCCAAGCTAATTTGATGGGCCACCACCTCGGTGTCGGTTTCAGAGGTAAAAACGAAGCCTTTTTTTATTTGTTCGGAACGTAATTGCTGATAGTTTTCGATAATGCCATTATGTACAACCGCTACGTTGTCGCGGCTGAAATGAGGATGGGCATTATGCTTGGATGGTTTACCATGGGTGGCCCAACGAGTATGGGCAATACCAATGTGACTGCTAATGGGCTGCTCTTTTAACAAGGTCTCAAGTTCAGAAACCTTGCCAACTGCCCGTTTACGCAAAATTTGATGCTGATGGATAACCGCTAGTCCGGCAGAATCATAACCACGGTATTCCAGCCTTTTCAGTCCCTCCATTAAAATCGGGACAACATTGCTCCGTGCAATGCCGCAAACAATGCCACACATGCTAGGTGTCCTTTTTGACAGGGCGCTGCCATGTTGATACGGTCACTTGCTTTGCCCTAGCCAAAGTCAATTGATTGTCCGGACAATCTTCGGTTATCGTTGAACCGGCCCCTATGGTTGCATTGGCACCGATTGTAACAGGCGCGACCAGTTGGCTGTTTGAGCCTATGAATGCCCGGTCACCAATAACCGTGTTAAACTTATTGACACCATCATAATTACAAGTGATTGTACCTGCACCGATATTGACTTGGCAGCCCACACTGGCATCGCCTATATAACTAAGATGGTTAATTTTAGAATTTTCCGCAACCACGGCATTTTTTAGCTCGACAAAATTGCCGATGTGCACATCTTGCGACAACACTGTACCAGGCCTTAAGCGGGCAAATGGGCCAATTCTACTATTAGCGCCGACAACCGCATCTTCGATGATGCAATTGGCAAAAATTTGGACATTATCACCAATCACGGAATTTTTAATCTGGCTGTTGGTGCCTATTTTAACATTGTTGCCTAAGACAAGCTGGCCTTCCAATATAACATTGACATCAATTTCAACATCTTGACCCAGTTGGGTGATACTGCCGCGCAAATCAAAACGCAATGGGTCAATTAACGTCACCCCTTGTTCCATAAGTATTTCAGCCTGCGCTTGCTGGTAAAGCCGCTCCAACTGGCTAAGCTGCAAACGGTTATTGACCCCTAATACTTCATTACTTGCTTGTGGTTGGCAAGTGCTGACCAATACACCGTCCGCCACTGCCATTTCCACAACATCTGTCAAATAATATTCGCCTTGGGCATTGTCGTTGCCCAGCTGCGCCAACCATTTTTTTATTTTTTGTCCGTTGACCGCCATAATGCCAGTATTGACTTCGGTAACCGCTAGTTCAAGAGGTGTGGCATCTTTTTGCTCGACAATTTTAGTCACGCGCCCTGTGGCATCCCTAATGATCCGTCCATAACCGGTTGGATCATCGAAGTTAATGGTCAATAACGCTAAGGTTTCTTTATCGGCTTTGCCAAGCAAATTTTGCAGGGTTGCAAATTTTAACAGTGGCACATCACCATACAACACCAAGACAATATCATCATCGCCTATTTGTTCGGCGGCTTGCTGCACTGCGTGTCCAGTCCCCAGTTGCTGGGATTGCTCCGCCCAGTTGACATTTAGATGCGCTAGGCTATCCCTTATAAAATCAGCGCCATGTCCGACTACAACGGTAATGGCATTGCCGGGTATTTGTTTGCTGGTCTGATAAACATGTTCTAACAGGGATTTTCCGGCAATTTTGTGCATGACTTTTGGCAGTTCGGAACGCATCCGTGTCCCTTTACCTGCAGCCAGAATAATGGTGGTGATTTGCATTGTTGTTTTCCTGTGAAATCCTATAAAAAAGCCCGATAGCGCAATAAAACGTTATCGGGCTTTTTGCCAGAAAAAGGCATAGCTCTTTTTACTCGCCGCGTTTTCTCAACCTGTCCAGTGTCCTTAGCTGCATGATGGCCTGAACCAATTGGGTTTTCGCTGTTTCGTATTCAATTTGACCGGTCTTGTTGGCTAAGACTTCTTCGGCTTTTGCTTTTGCTTCAACAGCGGCGGCCTCATCGATATCTTTTGCCCGGATAGCAAAATCAGCTAAAACCGTGACCAAATGCGGCTGGACTTCAAGAATGCCGCCAGAAATGAAAAATGGATAATACTCTTTGTCACTTACCTTAACGCGCACTTCACCGGGGCTTAATCGGGTGATAAAAGGGGCATGACGTGGCGAAATACCCACTTCGCCCAACTCAGCAGGAGCAAAGATCATTTCCGCCAATCCAGAAAATATCTCCTTTTCTGCGCTTACAATGTCTACATGTACGGTCATGGTCATGGATTTTTCCTAAACGTTTACTAGCCTTTTAATGTTTTGGCTTTTTCTTAAGCCTCATCAATTGTGCCTACCATGTAAAACGCTTGCTCAGGAATGGCATCATATTCACCTTCAATGATTCCTTTGAAACCTGCAATAGTATCTTTTAAAGATACGTATTTTCCTGGAGAACCGGTGAAGACTTCCGCAACAAAGAAGGGTTGGGACAAGAAACGTTGGATTTTACGGGCTCTAGCAACAATTAACTTATCGTCTTCTGACAACTCGTCCATACCTAAGATGGCGATAATATCGCGCAATTCTTTATAACGCTGCAAAGTTTTTTGTACCCTACGCGCCACGTCATAATGCTCTTGACCGATAACCAAGGGGTCTAACTGACGGCTGGTGGAATCCAATGGGTCAATAGCTGGATAAATGCCCAACTCGGCGATTTGTCGGGACAATACCACGGTGGCATCCAAATGCGCAAAAGTGGTGGCTGGTGACGGATCAGTCAAGTCGTCTGCTGGAACATAAACTGCTTGGATTGAGGTGATCGAACCGGTTTTGGTTGATGTGATCCGCTCTTGCAATACGCCCATTTCTTCGGCCAAAGTCGGTTGGTAGCCTACTGCAGAAGGCATACGACCCAACAATGCTGACACTTCAGTACCTGCCAAGGTATAGCGATAAATATTATCGACAAAAAACAGTACGTCGCGGCCTTCATCACGGAAGTACTCGGCCATGGTCAATCCGGTCAAGGCGACCCGTAACCTGTTACCGGGCGGCTCATTCATCTGACCATACACCAACGACACTTTGTCAATAACGTTTGAATCGGTCATTTCATGGTAGAAGTCGTTACCTTCACGGGTACGTTCACCTACACCGGCAAAAACTGAATAGCCACTATGCTCAATCGCAATGTTACGGATCAGCTCCATCATGTTGACAGTCTTGCCTACGCCCGCACCGCCGAACAAACCTACTTTACCGCCTTTTGAGAATGGGCAAACCAAGTCGATAACTTTAATGCCGGTTTCCAGCAATTCGTTGGCGGCTGCTTGCTCTGCATAGCTAGGTGCTTCACGGTGGATGCCCCATTTGACTTGCTCGCCAATAGGGCCTTTGTCATCAATTGGCTCGCCTAGTACATTCATGATGCGGCCTAGCGTTGCCTGACCCACTGGCACTGAAATGGCTGCACCCGTGTTGCCGACCAGCAAGCCTCTACTTAAGCCGTCACTGCTGCCCATGGCGATAGTCCTGACCACGCCATCACCTAATTGTTGCTGCACTTCCAGCACCAAACCTTTACCGTCTACCGTTAAGGCATCATATACTTTTGGCAGGCTTTCACGCGGAAATTCCACGTCAACAACCGCGCCAATAATTTGAACGATTTTACCCGAACTCATTGAGTTGTCCTCTTAAAATTTAATTCGTTTTACTGGGCTAATAAATGGGCTTAAACGGCAGCGGCACCGGCTACAATTTCCGAAATCTCTTGGGTAATTGCTGCCTGTCTAGCTTTGTTATAGATCAACTGCAATTCTTTAATAAGATTGCCCGCATTATCAGAAGCACTCTTCATAGCCACCATTCTGGCCGCTTGCTCACAGGCGTTATTTTCCACTAATCCTTGATAGACTATGGATTCGACGTAACGCGACAACAAATGATCCAAAACCTCTTTGGCATCAGGCTCATAAATATAATCCCAATGCCCGGACAGATTTTCATCAAGCTCGCTGGCAGCTACCGGCAACAATTTGTCCAGTGTTGGCCGTTGCGTCATGGTGTTGACAAATTCATTGCTGATAATATGCAACTCGTCAATAGTGCCTTGCTCATAGGCATCCAGCATGATTTTAATGACACCAATGATGTCTTCTAAATGCGGCGCATCACCTAGCTTGCTGACGTGTCCGACCACATTGATTTTTAGGTTGCCGAAAAAACCCAATGCCTTCGAGCCAATGGTGCAGACATCAATGCCGATATTGGCATTGTCCCATTGTTGCATTTGCAGCAATGTTTTTCTGAACAAATTGGAATTCAAACCGCCGCATAAGCCACGGTCGGAACTGATGATGATCAATCCGACCCGTTTGACTTCGCGGTGAACCAGAAAAGAATGCTTGTATTCTGGATTGGCCTGAGCCAGATGCTTGATGATCTGTGCTATCTTCTTTGAGTAAGGGCGTGTTGCCTGCATTCTGTCTTTTGTTTTACGCATTTTGCTCGCAGCAACCATTTCCATTGCCCGAGTGATTTTTTGAGTGTTTTTGATACTCGCAATCTTGGTGCGTATTTCTTTACCAACAGCCATTTGAAGACCCTTTTACCAACTATGAGTTTTAACAAAAGTTTCAAGAGCGGCTCTGATACCACTGCTGATTTCGCTACTAAAATCGCCAGTTGTATTGATTGTTTCCATCAATTCAGCGTGTTCCGATTTCATGTATGATTGTACAGCGGCCTCAAAATCCAAAACTTTACTGACTTCAACTGTATCCAAGAACCCTTCATTGGCTGCAAACAACGAAACCGCCATTTGTGCAACTGACATGGGTGAGTATTGGTTTTGTTTCATCAGCTCG
Organism: uncultured Methylococcaceae bacterium; assembly: GCA_903927955.1. Classification (GTDB taxonomy): domain Bacteria; phylum Pseudomonadota; class Gammaproteobacteria; order Methylococcales; family Methylomonadaceae; genus Methylovulum. Next base: position 45,789 of record CAIYOW010000007.1, read on the forward strand.
GTTACGCGCTGTCCCCGTTCAATCTGCTTGCGGGTGCTTTCGTCCAAATCTGAAGCAAACTGGGCAAAAGCCGCCAACTCGCGGTATTGAGCCAAATCGAGACGTGTACCGCCGCCAAGTTTCTTGATGATCTTAGTTTGCGCTGCACCACCTACCCTTGATACCGACAAACCTGCGTTGACGGCAGGGCGGATACCTGAGTTGAACAAGCTACTTTCCAAGAAAATCTGACCGTCTGTAATTGAAATAACGTTGGTCGGAACGAATGCGGAAACGTCACCGCCTTGTGTTTCGATGATGGGTAACGCGGTTAATGAACCTGTTTTGCCTTTGACCCTGCCATTAGTCAGTTTTTCAACTTCTTCGGCATTAATACGGGCGGCACGTTCCAACAAGCGTGAATGCAAGTAAAAAACGTCGCCAGGATAGGCTTCACGACCTGGTGGACGGCGTAACAACAGTGAAACCTGACGATAAGCCCAAGCTTGTTTGGTCAAGTCGTCATAAATGATCAGGGCATCTTCACCTTGGTCACGGAAAAACTCGCCCATTGCACAACCGGTGTAGGGGGCAATAAACTGTAAAGCTGCCGATTCTGATGCGGAGGCAACGACAATAATGGTGTGTGCCATTGCGTCGTGTTCTTCGAGTTTGCGGACTACGTTTGCAATTGAAGAACGTTTTTGACCTATCGCCACATAGATACATTTAATACCGGTACCTTTTTGGTTGATAATGGCATCAATGGCTATCGCTGTTTTACCTGTCTGACGGTCACCAATGATCAACTCACGTTGTCCGCGACCGATTGGAATCATGGCATCAATAGATTTCAAACCAATTTGCACGGGCTGATCCACTGATTGACGGGCAATAACACCTGGGGCAATCTTTTCTATCGGTGAGGTCTGGGTGGTTTCAACAGCACCTTTGCCGTCAATGGGGTTGCCCAATGCATCAACCACGCGGCCTAGCAGAGCTTCGCCGACCGGCACTTCCAAAATCTTGCCGGTGCATTTTACAGTGTCGCCTTCAGAAATGTGTTGGTATGAACCTAATACAACGGCACCAACCGAATCCCTTTCAAGGTTAAGTGCCATTCCGAAAGTATTTCCTGGAAACTCAAGCATTTCGCCTTGCATCGCTTCGGAAAGACCGTAAATCCTAACGATACCGTCAGTCACACTGACAACCGTACCTTCGGTATGTGCTTCGGCATTTATGTCGAAGCTTTCGATCTTTTTCTTTATAAGATCACTGATTTCAGATGGGTTTAATTGCATGTGCTTTTTCTCACTCTCATTGTAGAGACTTTTGCATGTGTTGTAGCTGACCTCTTATAGAGCCATCAATAACTCGGTCGCCTGCCCGTACCAGAACGCCACCGATCAACGACGGATCCTGAGTCACGTTCATGTGAATTTTTTTGCTCAAAGCTTTTTCAAGCTTTTCCGCAAAAGCCTGTTGCGTTTCTTCAGAAAAACCATAAGCCGTGTAAACGTCAACCTCTATATACCCTTCTTGTTCAGCTTTATAGGCTTCAAAAAGTTTGGCAATCGATGGCACCAGCCCCAATCTATTGTTGGTCACCAATAATTTCAGGAAATTTTCCATTTCACCAGCGAGGCGATCTTGGAAAATTTCCTGTAATAGCGACAACAGCTGTGGTTTGCTGACTTTTGGATTACCAATAATTTTAGAAACTTCTTCACTGACCAAAACGCCGGACATGAACGCCAAAGCGTCAGACCATTGCCCTGCTGAGCTGGTTTCCTTAGCCCTTTTAAACACTGCAGCAGCATAAGGCCTTGCCATTGTTACCAATTCGCTCATGAGTGGCGTTCCTATAATTGGTTAGAGACTTTGCTGATAATTTCTTGATGTTTGGCTTGGTCGATTTCTGCGCCTAGTATTTGCTCCGCCGCCGTCATGGCCAGCCTAGCAACTTCTTGGCGCAAGTCTTCCCTTGCTTTTTGCATTTCTTGCTCAATTTGCGCTTGAGCCACCAGAATCATTCGATCGCCTTCTTTTTTGGCTGCGTCTTTTGATTCTTCGACCAACTCATTAGCACGCTTTTGAGCCAAACTGACGATTTCTGAGGACTGCTCTTTAGCTTCTTTCAAAACACCTTTGGCTTTTTTCTCAGCCAAACGCATTTCTTCCTGACCTTTTTCAGCTTGGGCGAGACCTTCGGCAATTTTCTTCCTGCGTTCTTCCAGAGAGTCAAATAAAGGCGGCCAGATGTACTTCATGGTAAACCATACCAGAAGCGCAAAGGTGATCATTTGCCCAATCAGAGTAGCATTGATACTCACGATGCGTCCCTCTTATCCATTATCAATTAGAATGTTTGCAATTAACCCGCAGCCGCTGTGACAGCAGACAGGAATGGGTTGGCAAATGTGAAGAACAGTGCCAAACCTACGCCGATCATTGTCACAGCGTCTAACAGACCGGCAACAACGAACATTTTAACTTGCAGCATAGGCACCATTTCAGGTTGACGGGCCGCACCCTCCAAAAACTTGCCGCCTAACAGACCGAAGCCTATCGCTGTGCCTAGTGCGCCCATGCCTAAAACCAAACCTACTGCAATAGCAGTCATACCTTGTACATCAGCAACCAATGATGCCATTTCCATGATACCTCCAAACGTATCGTTATGTTATAAATAGAAGTTTAAAAATTAATGGTCTTCATGCGCCATACTTAGGTAGACAATAGTCAACACCATAAATATAAACGCTTGTAAGGTAATAATAAGGATGTGAAAAATTGCCCAAGGGAAACTCAAAAACGGCTGGATTGTCCAAGGTAACAATGCGATAAGGATGAAGATAAGCTCACCTGCATATAAGTTGCCGAATAACCGCAGTGCCAATGAAATGGGTTTAGCTATCTCTTCCACTAACTTAAGCAACAAATTGAACGGCAACAACCAAGGGCCAAATGGCTGGAACATCAATTCCTTGGCAAAGCCCCACGCACCTTTAATTTTGATGCTGTAAAAAATAATCAGGAAAAACACCGATATGGACATGGCAAAGGTGGCATTTAAGTCTGTGCTGGGCACTACGCGCAAGTATTCTATGCCCATCATGGAGCCAATTAGCGGCAAAATGTCTACCGGGAACAAGTCCATAAAATTCCATAGGAACACCCAGCAGAAGATGGTCAGTGCCAAGGGTGCTATCAGTTTGCTATGGCCATGAAAACTGTCTTTAACCTGGGTATCGACAAATTCGATCAGCATTTCGGCAAACGCCTGTACCAGACCCGGCACTTCTGAGGTGGCTTTTTCAGCTGCCCGCTTAAAGAACCAGATGAACAATCCGCCTAATACGGCTGAAAAGAACAAGGTGTCTAGATGTAACGTCCAAAAGCCTTCACCTACATGAAGCGGGGTTAAATGGTGGATGATATAACCAGTTGCACCTTCGGCAGCATGAGCTTCGGTAGCCATTGTTCCTCTCTTTTGCAAATTAAATAAATTCAGCGCATCAACAGCGCAAACCAGAAAACGGATAATGCAGCAAAATACCCTACAAACAAAGATGCCGCCTGCAAATTAGGCACCTGTAGGATGATGGCGAACAGCGCAGCCGTCAGTATTAGCTTGCCCGATTCACCTTTGTAATATGATTGGATAATTTTCTTAGGTTGCTGACCGTTTGAACGGCCAATACGCCAAGCAAAATATACATTGGGTACAAACGCGGCTACCCCGCCTAACAGGGAGGAGCCGGCCCATTGCCATCCAAACAATAGCATTAGTACGGTTGCCACTAATACTACCACTAAAATTTGTGCAATCAGAATTTTACCTACAGCGGCAAAAAATTTATCCGCCATGTGCCACCCCAAGTGCAAAAGCTAATGGATTATAGCCACCACCCGGCATTTAATCAACCTTGATTAAATATCATTTGCCACATCAGATATTTGACAATGCAATCTATCCGGTTACCTTAACACAAATACATCTTATAAAAATGCTTTTTTGGGCAACAAGCCGCCCATAAAGTGCTAAAACGGGGCAATCAAGCGGGCATGTGGGTTAAAAATTGTTGTTGGGCGTATGTGTACAGTCCGACAACGCCAAGCTCTTCAGTTCTGACAGGGTATTAATGTTGGCAAACACGGTGGGTTGTGCGCTGAAATCGACACGCTGCAACGAATGCTGGTTAATCCAGTCCTCCAGTTTACGCTGCCCGCCCGCCAGATAAATGCTTAAGCTGTGTTTTAAGTGAATTTTGAGCGCCAAAAAAACCGGATGCAAGCGCTGCCCATCTGAAGCAACCGCCCCCTCCACAGTTGGATCGGCACACGTTGTTAATAACGCTTGTAAATGATGGGCTTTGATAAGGGGTGAATCGCACGGCATCACCAACAAAATATCAGCATCCATAGCGTGCATGGCTGCCAATACACCTGCCAAAGGCCCGTCAAAACTATCGGTCAAATCTTGCACTACTGGAAAACCGAACTGCTGGTAAAGTCCTATCGAACGGTTGGCGCTGATAACTATGTGAGTGCCCACGACTTCGCCCATAGCCTCTATGGCATAGCTGACCAGAGGCCTGTCGCGCCAACAGACCAGACCTTTGTCCAGGTTGCCCATGCGCCTTGCCAAGCCTCCCGCCAGAATAACCCCAGCCACTTTAGTTTGTTGCCCCATAATGCTAAGCTTTCCGCCTCTTTTGTCAGGTAGTGGTATGTATAAAATAGCCGCTTTTTGCACTCCCTTGTTGGTGCTTGCCAGTTGCGTGCAACAGCCCGCTAACGGCGAATGGGTGTCATATTATCAGGTCGAGACCCACAAAAACTATGATGATGTGCTGGCTGAGCTGCAAATTGCGATTGCTGAGCATAATTTTAGGGTCACCGGCCATAGCCGCGTGGGCAAAGTGATAAGGGAACGCGGTGCGACGGGCTTCCCTGATTACGATACGCTGCAATTTTGCAATCTGACCCATGCCCAAACGATATTATTGATGTCGCCCGCCGCCATCCGTTACATGCCTTGTAATGTGGTGCTTTACCAGGCACAAGGCAAAACGATTGTCAGCACTCATCTTATCCCTACTGACACTGACGATAAGGCACTTAAGCAGTTTTCCGTTAAAATGAATGATACGCTGAAAAAAATCGTGGATTTTGCTGTTGCCGAATAGCGACAGCTACTGCACACTAGTTTAATAGATTTTTAATACCTTGTTTTCTATACCACTTAACACTTATTAGGCTTTGGATATATTGTATGACATTGATAAAACCGCACCACTCTGTATTATTGGCCCCATTGGCAGTTGCCGTACTACTGTCCGCCTGCAGTGCAACGCCTGAAAAGCCGGACTCTACCAGCCAAGTGGCAGAAGCCCACTTGGCGGCCTCTTCGCCCAATGATTTTCCTACCCGGGACCGCGTGGAGTATGTATTGAATTGTGTGGCCCAACACGGCGGGTTGAGTTATATCAATCAGTACGCTTGCGGTTGCAAAATAGACAAGATTGCCGAAAAGCTGACTTTTAGTGAATATGAAGCGGCCAAGACGTTCAGTTATTTAAAAAGCACGCCGGGTGATGCGGGCGGTGTGTTCAGGGATCCTGCGCAATCTAAGGATTTACGCAAGCGGTTGAAGGAAGCTGATGAGTATGCGGAAAAGGGTTGTTTTGTAAAATAGCTGGGGGTGGATAGTTTAGGTGGCGGGGGATCGCGGGCTTGACCCGCTTCCTACGCGATTTCAGACAATTTTTAATTTTTCATAGTTTTATTAGTCCATCGGCTATTGCATTATAAGATGCTGAAATGCTCTTAAAAGATTTTGCATATTGCCCAGCCTCGCTTTCAATGTCTACCCGCGCGGATTTAGAGTCTTTATGGATGGTGCATAACTCTTGCGTCAAGTTAACTACTGGAACGCCTGATTTTTCTGCTATAGATCGCAATTGAGGGGTAAAATCACAACATTTTTGTATGATAAATGGCTTTGAATCAGGAAAAATGTTTATAAAGTCACTATCAGAAATAGACATATCGCGACGCACCGCCCATGTTTGAAACTTCTTGACACTCCCGTTCAAATCTTCTATCCACTTTTCTGTCGATTGTGAAAAAGTCGTTGTGTTATTTTTTGCATCTTCATTTTTAAGCTTTCCCCCGGTAAATCTTTTTGCCATTTGCACAACTAAGCCAAGAAATTTGGGCTTCAGGCTAATGCCATCAAATCCCTTGGTTGTTTCGTAATCCCCTAGCAGATTCTGCCAGTTTTGGAAAATTGCACTTAGGTTGTCAATAGCTTGTAATGAAAAAAAAGAAGGCGACACGGGTGCTATAAAGTAATCGCTTAACATAATCATGAGTGCATTAATGATACTGCTTCCGCTTGGGGATGTATCAATAAAAATAAAATCATAATTTGGGCGCTGAGCTGTTATGGCTCTTTCAAATTTATTGGGTATATTTTTTGTAAGATCGTTTTTGCTTTTAACCACACCAAACAAATCAGCTTCTATAATTGATAAGTTTATATCTCCAGAAATCAAATCAATTCGACCACCTTGTTGGGATTTAATACTAAAAAACTCCTTATTACATTCTTTTTCTTTAAGTTTAACGGCAAGGTGTTCTGACAATGATATATATTTTTTTGTGTTTTCATTCCATTTTGAACTTTCATCTGCGGAGTATTCAACACTGGTTGATAACCCAAACATCGCTGCCGTTAAGTTCATTTGCGGGTCGGCATCTATGAGCAGGACATTGTAGCCCCTGTCCGCTAAAATAAACCCCAAGTTATGCACTAAAGTGGTTTTTCCAACGCCTCCCTTGTGATTAAAAAATGAAATTATTTTTCCCATATCCACACCAAATTGCTTACCAAAACAAAAATACAATATAAGACTATGATTGTATTATAAAATGATACCCTATCTTGGTTGTCCCCACACCACAAAATTTGGATGGAAGGCTTTAGGAAGCTCGAAAAACCACTAATTGTACGAAAAACAACCTAGCAATCTACTGATTTATAGGTGTGGCGTTTTTTGTAAAATGAGGTTTTTCGAAGTTCCCAACTGAGGTTGGTTAGCTGTTGCGCTTGGATAGTTAATCTTAGGCTGCGTGGCGGCCCGCTGTTGCTAGCCAACTGGCCGCCCCATTGGAGTGGTCAGTTGCGGCCGTTTATATTTCGGGGGTGGACAAGAACCAGTTGTCGGCTATTTGTCCGTGCAAGTCGCCTAGTTTGTTTTGCAAATCGTCCAAGATGCCGCGCAATTGCAGTTGTGTCACTTGTTGTATGTCGATAGCCTGCACATAGCTTTGCAAGCCAACAATTTTTTCGGGCAGGCTTTCATGGTTGGGCAGCAATTGGATGCTGTGGGATATTTCTTCAACACAACAACCAATCGAGCGGGGGAAATCTGTATTTAACAGCAAGAAATCCAGCACATCGTCGCCATTGATGCGGCTACGGACGCTTTGCCGGTACATTAACAGGCCATTCAAAGCTTTTAGGATGTTCATCCATAGGATGGTCTCGTACTGGCGCACTTCATCGCTGCGCGATTCAGACAGCAACAGCGAGGCCAAATCCAGAATTCTGCTGGTCATGTCAGCCCGTTCCAAGTTTCTGCCTATGCGGATAAAGCGGTAGGGGTTATTGTGGCTCATGTAGCCTGACAACAAACCGGTGAAGCGTTGGCAACCTTTCAGTATTTCATTAAGGAACAAAGACCGCCCATGACGGCTAGAGACGGTGTCCAGATTGGTTTTTGTGTGCAAATACATTTCGTTGACGTGTTCCCATGCCTCATCAGGCAATAAGTCACGCGAGGTGCGGATATTTTCCCTCGCTGCACTAAGCGATGCAAATAATGAACCGGCATAATTGGCATCGACCAATAAAAAACGTGTGACATTGCGCTCATTAACGACATTGTATTTTCCGAAAAACTCTTGTTCGGCGCCATTGATGCTGATTAACTGTTGCCAACCCATTTCCACGCCTTTGGGCAAGTCCATCAACAAGTTCATGTGGACGCTGACCAAGCGGGCGATATTTTCCGTACGCTCTAAGTAACGGGCCAACCAATATAAGCGTTCCGCTGAACGGGATAACATTAACCCTCCTCCATACTAATGATCCAAGTGTCTTTACTGCCGCCGCCTTGTGATGAGTTGACCACTAGCGAGCCTTTTTTGAGTGCTACGCGGGTTAAACCGCCAGCCGTTACAAAGGTGTTTTCTCCCTGAAGGATAAACGGCCTAAGGTCAATGTGCCGGGGTTCCAGCTTGTCGTTACATAGTGTAGGAGCCGTTGAAATGGACAGGGTGGGTTGGGCGATATAATTGCGCGGATTGTCCTGGATAATATGCCGGAACGCTTCCACTTCTTCGGCAGTGGCATGGGGGCCGACCAACATGCCATAACCGCCCGATTCGTTGGCGGGCTTAACGACTAGCTCCGCCAGATGCGCCAACACATAGTCCAAATGCTCAGGGTCGCTGCATAAATAGGTGGGCACGTTCGGCAAGATAGGCTCTTCATTCAGGAAGTAACGTATCATTTCCGGCACATAGGCATAGACCACCTTGTCATCGGCAACACCGGCACCCGGGGCATTGGCCAATCCGACATTACCGGCTTTCCAAGCCCGCATCAGGCCGGACACGCCCAATGCGGAATCTTTGCGGAACACTTCGGGATCAAGAAAATCATCATCGATACGGCGATAAATGACATCTACCTTGGTCAGGCCCTCAATGGTGCGCATATACACGCAATCGTCATCATCGACCAGCAAATCGCTGCCTTCGACCAATTGCGCCCCCATTTGTTGGGCAAGAAAGGCATGTTCAAAATAGGCCGAGTTATATATGCCCGGTGTCAGCACGACGATTTGAGGCTTGCCATTTTGGTGCGGAGCAATGGACGACAGCATTTCTAATAACTGTGTCGGGTAATCGTCAATGGGCAGGATGTTGATGTCCTGAAACAGTTCGGGAAATACGCGCTTGGTGATGACGCGGTTTTCCAGCATATAAGACACGCCGGAGGGCACCCGCAAGTTGTCTTCCAGAACGTACATGATGCCATCTTTATCGCGCACCAAGTCTGTGCCGCAAATGTTGGCCCACACGCCATGACGGGGTTTCATGCCAACACATTCTTTGCGGAAGTTTTTGGAGCTGTTGACAATCTCGCCCGGCATTTTGCCATCTTTAATAAAGTTCTGCTCGCCGTAAACATCGCTAATAAAGCAATTGAGCGCGGTCAGCCGCTGCCGAAGCCCTTTTTCGATAATTTTCCACTCTTTAGCATCCAAAATACGCGGAATAATATCGAAAGGCCAGGCACGGTCGATATTGCCTTCATCGCTGTACACGGTAAAGCTGATGCCCATTTCCATAATGGCCAGCTCTGCCGCTATTTTACGCTTGTCGATGTTTTCTTTGTTGAGGGAGTTCAGGTACTGGCATAAGCTGTGGCTAACTGGACGCGGCTGGTATTCGGAATACATCAGCTCGTCATAGGCCACATCGGTGTTGTAATTTTCCCAGATAGATTTCATCGCATTTCACTATTGATTGAATACAAATTAGTAACAGCAGGAAACATGCCATTTAGAATATCCTAAACGGGAAGCGGATGTTGTAAGTTGCCTGTAAAAATATCACAGAAACCTTAAGTTATGCGAGGAATAATTGAAAAGGTATGGGCAACCACTACTTAAGGGCTTTCCTATCGGGAATTGGCGGGGATTTGGATGATAGCGCAGAGCCGACCGCCCGACCAACAAGCGAACCATCTTGGTAATACACAGAACCATATTGGTGCATTGATTGGAAAAAACCCCTGGCTAGGCTTAGCCGAAGGCGGGTTTAGCTTGGCCAAGGAGAGCGTGCGTTTTTTGATCCAGGCTATCGGTTGTAGGAGTGGGTGGTTTCGCGATAAGCTACAGCAAGTCGGCTGATCACGGGCATGGCCCGCCCCTACTGGGTTTGCTTTTGTCAAAACCACAACCCTGCATAGCTGTGGCTTAGCTTTGAAGCAATAAGAACCGGCAAAAATTATTTTATTTTGGCTTCTTTGTACATAACATGCTTACGGACAACGGGATCAAATTTTTTGATTTCCATTTTTTCCGGCATGGTGCGTTTGTTTTTGGTGGTGGTGTAAAAATGGCCGGTGCCTTCGCTAGAAACCAATTTTATTTTATCGCGCATGAACTTATCTCCTTAAGCTTGTAGGCCATTTTTACGCAAATCGACCAATACTGCGTCGATGCCTTTTTTATCGATGATACGCATCCCTTTAGCAGAAACGCGAAGACGTACCCAACGGTTTTCACTTTCCACCCAAAAACGGTGGTGTTGCAAATTTGGAAGAAAACGTCTTTTGGTTCTATTGTTGGCGTGTGATACGTTATTGCCAGTAATGGGACGCTTACCGGTGACTTGACAGACTCTGGACATGATTGACCTCTATAATGTGCCTAAATTTAAAAGCTAGCCGAACTTTATACCAAAAAATCTTTTCTAGGTAAATAACAATCTATAAAATGAAGCTTATCATAGCTATTGAAGCCACCCGCCCTGATTATTAAACAGTGCCAGCACCCTCCGGTTTTATGACAAAACCGCCATTGCTTGCTGCACCCAAACCACCCACCCAACTTTAAAGTGAACAATTATGCGTGTTAAATTAGGCATGGTTATGGACTCTATCTGCCATATCAATATAAAAAAAGACACCAGCTTCGCCATGTTGCTTGAAGCCCAGCGTAGGGATTGGGAATTGCATTATATGAAGCTGGATGACCTGTTTATGCGCAACGGCATTGCTTACGCCCGCACCCGCACCGTAACAGTGGCCCGTAACGCCGAATGCTGGCATGAGTTTGGCGGTGAGCAAGAATTGCCGCTGCACACACTGGATGCCATTATTATGCGCAAAGACCCGCCGGTCAACGCAGAATATATCTACGCCACTTACCTTTTGGAACAAGCTGAAAGCTTGGGTGCTTATGTCGTCAACAAACCGCAATCGTTACGTGATGCCAATGAAAAACTGTTTACCGCTTGGTTTCCACAATGCTGTACCGAAACCTTAGTGACCCGGGATGCACAGCGCATCAGACATTTTCTGGACGAGCATCAAGACATTATTTTAAAGCCTTTGGATGGCATGGGTGGCGCTTCGATTTTTCGCGTCAGGCAGGGTGATCCCAATTTCAGTGTTATCCTTGAGACCATGACGGCATTCAATAGCCGCCAAGTGATGGCGCAAAAATATTTACCCGCCATTAAGGATGGCGACAAGCGTATTTTGATGGTCAATGGCGAGGCGGTGCCGTATGCCTTGGCGCGCATCCCTGCCCAAGGCGAATCACGCGGCAATTTGGCAGCAGGTGGGCGCGCCGAAGGCCGCCCGCTCAGCGAACGCGACCACTGGATAGCCCAACAGGTGGGGCCTACGCTAAAACAAAAAGGTTTGGTTTTTGTCGGGCTGGATGTTATTGGCGACACATTAACCGAAATCAATGTCACCAGCCCCACTTGTGTGCAAGAATTGGACAAGCAGTTTGGCCTAAATATTGCCGGACTTTTAATGGATCATATTGCCGACACGCTGACACAACATGGCAAAAACCGCCCCTCTTGACAGCAACCGTTATTTTTCCGACATTGAAGGGTGGCTGATAGCACTATTTATCATGGTTTTGATTCATGCTGCCGCCCTGCTATCGGTCAGCCTGCGTGTGCAGCACACAGCCAAAACTGACCAGCCCGCGCATATCACCACAATTGAATGGCTAACCCAAAAAGCTCCGCACCCCTCTTCACCACCTAGGCAACCAGGAAAACCGCAACCTGCCACCGACCATTTGGCTTTGTCCGGACAGCATTTTGCCACGAAAATACCTGCCCGCAACCAATATCCCACCGATGCCAGACGTCCTGTCAAAACTAAAAAAACGGCGGCCCACCCACAAATTGCAGAAAAGGCAATTGCAACCCCTGCCAAGTCAGCTATACTGAAAGCTACGGAAGCGAAAGCTAAGCCGCGCATCACTGCCGAGACCTTACAGCAACAAATAGCCCAGCTTGGCAGCGAAATCCGCCTTAACCAACAAGACCCTGAGCAAGCGAAAATTAAATTTGCCGATCAATTCAGCAAGCATAAATTTGTTGCCAGCCAATATATTACCGATCTGAAAAACAAAGTGCAGCAGGCCGCTGAAATGAGTTCGCTCAAAGAACTGAGCAAGAAACAATGGCCTGCAAGCCTGTCTTTGGATGTTGGCATCAACACCGATGGTGGCATTTACAGCATCCGTATCAGCAAATCATCGGGTAACCCGGCACTGGACGATGCCGCAAAACGGATGGTAAAAATAAGCGCGCCGTTCCCGCCACTGCCGTTGGAGCTGTCTAAAGAACTCAGGGTGCTGGTCATTCCCATCACTTGGTACTTTACAGAGCAATCCGGCATGACGGCGCGGTGAACCTACTTTGAATAAGGAGAAATCGTATGAAAGAGGCCAACTATTTAAACAACCAGTTTATTATTGCTATGCCCAACCTGACCGACCCGATTTTCTCCCATACGGTCACTTATTTGTGCCAACACAACAAAGAAGGGGCGCTGGGCATTGTCATCAACCGCCCGACCGGCATGAAGCTGGATGAAATTTTCAAACAGATGGATATTCAGGTCAGTTCATTGGCTGCCACCGAAGCCTTGGTTTTCGCGGGCGGGCCGGTGCAACAAGACCGTGGTTTTGTGTTGCACACCCCTGCGGGTAACTGGAATGCCTCTATGGCTATTTCCGACAATATTTGCCTGACGACCTCGCGGGATGTATTGGAGGCCATTGCCGTTGACCAAGGCCCCGAGCAATACTTGGTCGCACTGGGTTACGCCGGTTGGGGCGAAGGCCAGCTAGAAAAAGAAATCAGGGAGAACGCTTGGTTAAATACGCCTTATGAAAAACAGGTGTTGTTTGATGTGCCGATTAACCAACGCTGGAGTGCTGCGGCAGATCATATTGGCATCGACATCAACAGGCTCACCGCCCCTGCCGGACACAGCTAAGCCCTGCTATGGTTAAAAAAAGCTTTGGCAAACCTGATCCTTTACAATGTACAGCCAGTGCTGACACCTTTCTGGGCTTTGACTTTGGCGTAAAAAAAATTGGTGCGGCGGTTGGTCAGACCACTACGGGTAGCGCCAGTCCGTTGCAGACTATCCGTGCCGTCAACCAGCAACCGGATTGGCTGGTTATTGGCAAATTGATACAAGAATGGCAGCCAGCCGGTCTTGTTGTTGGTATTTCCAGGCAACAAGACGGCACTGACAATCCGGTGACACCGCTGATGTTAAAATTTTGCCGCCAGCTGGAAGGCCGTTTTAGGCTGCCTGTCCATCAGCAGGATGAAACGCTGTCGACCTTTGAGGCCAAACAATTGCTATTCGACGATATGCAGACCAGCGCCACCAAACTCTGGGCCGTGCAAGACCAGCTTGCCGCCCAACTGATATTACAAAGCTGGCTGGACGGCATCAGCCACGGGAAAGGACATTATGAACACTTTAGCCATTGACACCTTGCTGACCGACTTGGAAACCAATTTAAAACAGAAGGTTAACCAACGCGCACTGAACAATCCTTTAATGAT
>CAIYOW010000008.1 GCA_903927955.1 uncultured Methylococcaceae bacterium
ATGAAAAGAATTTGGACAGCAAAGACCTGATTAAAGCCAAAAACCTGATCAAACTGTTTGGCGGCGCACCTGACAGCAATAACGACGATAAATTAGTTAAAGAAATCGGTCCTAGCCGTTTGGCATTTTGGGATTGTGCGTTAGACCCCAACTGGGTCATAGATATGGAAAAGAAAAATCTGATGCTGACCGAAACCAAAATGGAAAACACCATTGACCGCATTAAAGGCACAGCCGAACACCCGCGCAACACCGAACGAGTCCCCGCCACCGCCAAGTTTGATTTTAACCTGACCTTGCGTGTCCATAATGATGAATACCTGCTGGACACTATTTTAGTAGGGCTAAAATTACTGGAACTGACCGGCTTAGGCGGCTCTGGTTCACGCGGCTATGGCAAAATAAAATTTTGTGACCTGAAACTGGACGGAGCAGAACTGCAAAGCCAACTTGACCAACTCAACTTGCAAGAGGTGGCCTAATGCAACAAACCGAAACCGATGCAAATGACTGGCCGATTGGTTTTTTTGAAGAAACCGCCGGGGCATGGGCGGGCGAACCGTTAATACGCGAACCACAAGGCGAATACGAACAACGTTTGGAGCTTGCATAACAATGAAAGCCTACCGGATAACCTTAAGCTTGCAATCGGCTTTTGCCACCCCGCTCAAAGGCGACACCCTGTTTGGGCAATTATGCTGGGCGGTGCGTAACCGCTTGGGCGAAGCCCAATTAACCGCTTGCTTGGAAGGCTACACCGAAAGCCGACCATTTGCGGTCGTGTCCGATGCTTTTCCGGCGGGTTACTTACCTTTGCCTAAGCTGCCCAGTAGCTTTTATAAAACACCTGAAGGGCTGACCGACCGCAAAGCCATTAAAAAACGCGCATGGTTGCCGGAAACAGATTTGCACCACCCTGTTAGTGACTGGCTAAGTTATGCCACTGACGCTAAAACCATTGCCAAAACTATCGGCAATAACAAAAGCCTGAGCCACAAACACCCGCACCCGCACAACACCATCAACCGCCAGACCGGCACCACGGGAGATGGCGGCTTTGCGCCTTATAGCATAGAACAAGAATGGTTTATTGCCGGCCTGGACTGGACTATTTACTTGCTATTGGACACAGAACGGCTAAGCGAAGCGGATTGCCAACAATGCCTAGCCGATATAGGCACGTTTGGTTTTGGTCGTGATGCCAGCATTGGCATGGGCAAATTTACCCTAACCGACTTTACCGGACAGCCATTACCTGGCCAAACCAATGCCAACGCCTGCCTGACGCTAGCACCATGCGCCCCACAAGGTCTAGGCTTTGACAGCCAGCGCAGCTTTTACCAATTGTTCACCCGCTTTGGGCGGCATGGCGATATTGCCGTGCATCAGCAAGGCAAGCCCTTTAAAAACCCTGTACTGTTGGCGCAAACAGCGGCTGTTTTTGGCACAAACCCACCCGCGCATGGTTTTATCGGCCAAGGCATAGGCGGCAACGGGCAATTGTCCAACACACTTAAAGAAACGGTGCAGCAAGGCTACGCCCCCGTTATTGCCATTAACTTTAACGCCCAAGAGTGCTTATGACCCACTTCCTGAACCACTATATTTTGAAATACACGCCGTTATCGCCTATCCATATTGGCACGGGCGACAGTTACGAACCCACCAACTACATCATTGATGATGGCACGTTGTACGAATTTGATACCGGCGGGGCAATGGCGGCACTCACCGCCCAAGACCGTGACGATCTGGATAAAATTACCAAAGGCAAGCCCGACACGCACCTGCTTAAAGACGTGCAAAGGTTTTTTTATAGCCGTAGGGAAGCCTTAAAGCCTTGGGCAGTCAATGCTATTCCAGTACTGGATGGTGTTGCCAACCTTTACGCCAACCGTGTGGGACAAACAGCCAACCAAGAGAAAGGGGGTGAACAGGCCATTAACCGATTAGAAATTGACCGAACAGCTTACAACCCCATTACCCGCCAACCCGTGTTATTTGGTTCATCCGTTAAAGGTGCTATTCGGACTGCACTACTGGATAAAGTCAATAACAAACAACGGGCAAGTGAACCAAAAGGTTTGCATGAATTTCAAGGTCGGCTTCTTAAATACCGCCATATTGAGCGCGGGCACTTACAACTAGAGCTTGACCCGCTCCGTTTAGTCAGCATTGGCGATGCCGCTTGGCAAAACAAAGCTGATAAACCAACTTCCCAAGTTTATTTAGCGGTCAACCGTAAAAAATCACCTGTCAAAGATGAACACGGCAATATTAGGCAAGCATTGGGCGAAAATCTTTACCAAATACTCGAATGCGTACCCGCATTTTACGCACACACATTTGTAGGTCAGTTGACATTACAAAATGTAGGTACGGAAAGCCACCCAAAACTACCAGCCGCCGAATTTCGCTATTCTGCGGCAGCTATCGCCAATGCCTGTAATAAATTTTATAACCCCATTTTCTCTAAAGAAATAAAACTCCTAATAGATAGAGGTTATCTTGACGAAAACTGGAAAAAAACCGCCGCCCAATTATTCAAATTAATTGACGAAAAACGCAAAACTAACCAAGCTTTTTTATTACGGGTAGGTCGCCATTCAGGTGCGGAATCATTAACGCTTGAGGGAGTAAGAAACATCAAAATTATGAAGGGCAAAGGGCAACAACCCGAATATTCCGATGCCGCCAAAACCCTCTGGTTAGCCGCCCAGCACAAAGACCAACGCACCGACCTACTGCCATTTGGTTGGGTACTGGTGGAAATTTTGCCGGGCAACACCGCCGACCAAGAGTGGCCCGAACTCGCCGAACTTTGCGCCCATCAACAACAAAGCGCGTTGGCATGGGTCAAGAGACAGGCTGCACAAAAAGCCAGCCTTGAACAAAAACGACAAGAAGCCAAACAACGGCGCGAACGCGAAAAGTTAGAGCAGCATCAAAAAGCGGAACAACGGAGCCAAGCGGAAAAAGAACGCCTAGCTAATGAGTCGGCTGAACAGCAACGGCAAGCCGAAGCCCAAAAACAACGCGAAAAAATGACGGAAGAACAACGGCTAATTGACGATTTACGAAACCAATTACAGGAAAAAACAGCAAAGAAACTGCGCGAACAAATAGGTGGCCCTTTATACGGTGATTTAAAAAAAATCATTGACCAAGCAAAAAATTGGGAAGCTAAAGACAAAGCTTCGCTAAAACAATTGGGCGAGCAAATATTGGTTTACCTAAATGTAAAAAATAAGAAAATCCGTGAAATACTGCATGACTTAGAACAGTAAGGTGGTTTCGCGCCAGCAAACCACCACCGCAACACACCAATCCACATAAAAAAACCAAAAAAACCACTATGCCCCAAACCACCACACTCATCTGCACCGTCGGCGGCAGCCACGCCCCGCTGGTCACAGCCATCACCACCCTACGGCCCGACCACGTTTACTTTATCTGCTCCGGCAACGACCCAGGCACCGGCAAGCCCGGCTCCGCCGTGCAAATCACCGGCAAAGGCAACTGCATAAAAGCCCAGTACACCGATGACAAGCCCACCCTGCCCAACATCCCCAGCCAAGCCGGGCTGGCGGATGACCAATATACCGTGCTGGAAACCCTAGCGGACGACCTGGACGCGATCTACAGCACCAGCCAACAAACCATAGCACAAGCCCTAACCGACTTTCCTGATTGCCGCATCCTGGCCGACTACACCGGCGGCACCAAATCCATGAGTGCCGGTTTGGTGGTGGCGGCACTAGAACATAAAGCGGTGGAACTGCACCTGATAACCGGCAGCCGCAGCGACCTGATAAAAGTAAAAGACGGCTACCAAAGCAGCCAATTTGCCAATATTGAAACCATGCGTTTTGAACGGCAAATAGAACCCTACCTAAAAACCTGGCAGCGCTATGCTTACAGCGAAGCCGAAGCGGGGCTAAACAAACTGGAACTGCCCCGCGACGCACAACTAAAAAGCCGCCTGTTGCTGTTGCGGGACTTAAGCCGCGCATACGCCGCATGGGATAACTTTAACCATGAAGCGGCAAAAGCCATATTGCAAAATTACGCGCCCAAGTTAACCGATGCACAAAAAATTGGCTTAGGGCACTTAAAACGTCTGACCGATGAAAACCCACAAAAACGCGAAGCCGCACAACTGTTTGATTTATATTTAAACGCCCTAAGACGCGCCGAACAAGGCCGCTACGATGATGCCGTCGCCCGCTGCTACCGTCTGCTAGAATGGAGCGCCCAATGGCTTTTACAAGTGCAATGCGGCATTAAAACTGCCAACATCCCCGCTGAAGAAATCCCCCCCGGAGTAGACATCACCCCCAACCGTGATGGAATTTATCAGGCCGGATTATTTGCCGCGTGGCAATTGATAAAACTAAAAACCAACGGCGCCGCAGCGCAATTTATCAGCCAGCAAGAACAACACCTGTTGCATTACCTGCAAATACGCAACCTATCGCTATTTGCACATGGTTTTGAGCCAATAAAACAAAGCGATTGGCAGGCATTTCAGGCGTGGCTGGCGCAATCGTTTATACCGCTGCTATTGGCCGAAACCAAAAGACACGGCATTAACGGCCTGCCGGAGCAACTGCCCACCCACTACTGACCCTGCCTATAGGCGCGTCGTCATGCCCCTAACCCACAACGGTTAAATAAATCATGAGCGAAGACACTTGGACATTTTTGGATCACTACGGCATTATCTTAGGCGATGTACTGATGACCGCCTCGGTGTTGGCGGCAGTTTACGGCATTATTAAACGCAACGCCCTCCGCAACTGGCTGGGCCGCAACCGCTTCCCCAGCATAGGCGGCAACCCCGAACACACCCACTGGCAAGGCATTGTGTTCACCATCAGCCGTGCCGAAGTGCCGCTCTGGGTTATCCGCCAAGTGCAACCCGACCGCATTGGCCTACTGATCACCCAAACCAGCCACGAACAAAGCGCCATTATCCGCCAAGCAGCCGAACAACAAGGCATAACCGTGTACATTGAAATCCTCAACGACCCGGACGACCCCGCCGAAGCCAAACGCAAAACCAAAGAGCTGTTGCACGCCCTACACCAAGGCGGACACTACCATGAACTTGCCGTAGACATCACCGGCGGCAAAACCCCGATGAGCCTGGGCGCTTTTATGGCCGCAGAAGAACTGGGCAGTGACAGCATTTATGTGACCAGCCACTACAAAGACAGCAAACCCGATATGAACACCGCCCACATCAAAGCCATTTCGCAGGCATCCTCATGAACATTGACAGCCACGTTATTTTAATATCGGCACAAGCCGTACCTAATATCACCCCGTTATTGGATGAGCAATTCAAGCCCCAACAAGTCATTATGCTGGTCAGCCCCGACATGCGCCAACGCGCCGACTGGCTAGAAGCCATCATTAAAACCAAAGGCATCAAAAGCCAACGCTGGGACATAAACAACGCCTGGGATATTGAACATATCCGCGATAACGTCATAGATTTGCTCAACCAACACGAAGGGGAACATATCGCCCTAAACGCCACGGGCGGCACCAAGCCCATGAGCATTGCCGCTTATGACGTGTTTAGGGCATTTGATCTGCCGATATTTTATGTGCACCCCGACCACGACCGAGTGATATGGATGCACCCGCCCGACCGCCCTAGCCACGACTTGGCAGACCGCATCAAACTGCCGGAATTTTTTAGCGCTTATGGTGCCACCGTAACCGAAACCGGCGACAAACTGGGCGTACCTGCCGCCGCCCGCGAACTGACACAAACCCTTATCAGCGAAGTGCAACGTTGGGCGGCCCCGCTCAGCCTCCTTAATGCCTATGCGGCGGAAGCACAAAAAAACCTGACCGCCACCTTGCGCCCTAAGGATAAAAGCTACAGCGAGCTGCACCACCTGATTGCCTTATTTGAGCGCAATGGATTACTTGCTATTAAAGGCGATCAGTTACAATTTGCCAATGAAGACAACCGCTTTTATGTAAATGGCGGTTGGCTGGAGCAACATGTGTACGGCTTGTGCCTTAACCTAAAAAAAGCCCACGGCATTCAAGACATAGGCCGCAGCCTACAAGTAGAGCGCAGCCACCGCAACCCATCGGTAAAAAACGAATTGGATGTGGTGTTTTTAAAAGACAACCGGCTGCATATTATTGAATGTAAAACCCATTCTGATAAAAAGCAAGTGGGCGGCAAAAACGCCGACGCCATTTATAAGCTTGATAGCCTTAAAGATTTATTGGGGGGGTTACAAGCCCGCGCAATGCTGGTAAGCTTTAACCGCCCGAACCAATACGACCTGCAACGGGCCAGCGATTTGGGCATTGCCGTTTGCGCCCACCAAGACCTGGTGCTATTGCCCCAAAAACTGGCCCAATGGATTGCATGAACCACGCTAGCTTTTTTAACGGCAGAAATCCTGTCAACCCCCCCTGCAACACACTGAAACTGAAAGGAGAAAATGATCAAGCTACCTAAATATCTGACCTTATTAAGAAGGGATTAAGACAAATCGTTAAAATCTAGGTACAGCATCTCTGGGTCACCTAAATATCTGACCTTATTAAGAAGGGATTAAGACCTTGCCGCCTCAGACGGCTCTAAAATAAAATAAACCTAAATATCTGACCTTATTAAGAAGGGATTAAGACCAAATATTTAACATAGGTGCCTACATATAGGGCGACCTAAATATCTGACCTTATTAAGAAGGGATTAAGACCTTAAAACATCTGTAGGTTTATCATAGTCTCCTACCTAAATATCTGACCTTATTAAGAAGGGATTAAGACTTCCCAGTCAATACAAGTGAATGGCCAGCTTAAAAACCTAAATATCTGACCTTATTAAGAAGGGATTAAGACGCTTGTAGGATTTGCAGCCTTACGCCTAAAAGGTAACCTAAATATCTGACCTTATTAAGAAGGGATTAAGAC
>CAIYOW010000009.1 GCA_903927955.1 uncultured Methylococcaceae bacterium
CCGGCACCGACGGTACGGCCGCCTTCGCGGATGGCGAAACGCAGGCCTTCTTCCATCGCAATCGGCGAGATCAGTTTCACGCTCACGGAGATGTTGTCGCCGGGCATGACCATTTCCACGCCTTCGGGCAGCTTGACGGCGCCGGTCACGTCGGTGGTGCGGAAGTAGAACTGTGGGCGGTAGCCGTCAAAGAACGGGGTGTGGCGGCCGCCCTCTTCTTTGGACAATACGTATATTTCGGCGTTGAAGTGGGCGTGCGGCTTGATGGTGCCTTTGTGCGCCAGCACTTGGCCGCGTTCGACGTCGTCGCGTTTGGTGCCGCGCAGCAGCAGGCCGACGTTGTCGCCCGCTTCGCCTTGGTCCAGCAGTTTGCGGAACATTTCCACGCCGGTGACGGTGGTGACGACGGTCGGGCGGATGCCGACGATTTCGACTTCTTGGCCCACTTTGATGATGCCGCGTTCGATACGGCCGGTCACGACGGTGCCGCGGCCGGAGATGGAGAACACGTCTTCGATCGGCATGAGGAAGGCGCCGTCAACGGCACGTTCGGGTTCAGGTATGTAGGTGTCCAGGGCTTCGACCAGACGCACCACGGAGGCTTCGCCGATGTCGCTTTGGTCGCCTTGCAGGGCGAGCAGGGCTGAACCGCGGATGATGGGCGTGTCGTCGCCGGGGAATTCGTACATGTCGAGCAGTTCGCGCAGTTCCATTTCGACCAGTTCGATCAGCTCTTCGTCGTCGACCATGTCGGCTTTGTTCAGGAACACGACGATGTAGGGCACGCCGACTTGGCGGGACAGCAGGATGTGTTCGCGGGTTTGCGGCATCGGGCCGTCAGCGGCGGAACAGACCAGGATGGCACCGTCCATTTGTGCCGCGCCGGTGATCATGTTTTTGACGTAGTCGGCATGACCCGGGCAGTCAACGTGGGCGTAATGGCGTTTGGATGATTCGTATTCGACGTGCGAGGTGGCGATGGTGATGCCTCGGGCGCGCTCTTCGGGGGCGTTGTCGATTTGGTCAAACGCTTTGACCGCGCCACCATGGATCTTTGCCATCACGGTGGTCAGCGCCGCCGTCAGGGTGGTTTTGCCATGGTCAACGTGACCGATTGTGCCTACGTTTACGTGCGGCTTATTACGTGAAAATTTTTCTTTGGCCATGAGTTAATACCTTTATTTTAATTGTTTAACTTTATGAAGATTTTTTAACGATTGCTTCTGCTATGCTTGCAGGCGTTTCATTATATTTTGCAAACTGCATTGTATAGGTGGCCCTTCCTTGGGTCGCCGAACGCAAGTCCGTCGAATATCCAAACATTTCTGCAAGCGGCACTTCGCAGCTGATGGCTTTCCCAGACGGTGTGTCGTCAAGCCCTTGAATTATCCCTCGCCGACGGTTGATGTCCCCCACCACATCGCCCATGTAATCTTCAGGGGTAGCGACTTCGACATGCATTATCGGTTCAAGCAACACGGGGTTGGCAAGCCTTGCACCTTCCCTGAAACACATTGACGATGCAATCTTGAATGCTATTTCACTCGAATCAACATCGTGATATGACCCATCAAATAAGGTGACTTTTACATCTAAAACTGGGTATCCGGCCAAAATTCCGCTTTTCAATTGTTCTTGTATCCCTTTGTCTATTGCCGGCACGTATTCTTTGGGTATCGCACCGCCGACAACATCATTGACAAATTCGTAGCCCGTACCTTCTTGCTTAGGCTCAATTTTTAGCCACACATGAGCGTATTGGCCTTTACCACCTGTTTGCCGGACAAACTTAAATTCATGCTCGACTGTTGACCGTACCGATTCCCTATAGGCCACTTGTGGCGCACCTACATTGGCTTGGACATTAAACTCCCTTTTAAGCCGATCAACAATAATTTCGAGATGTAGCTCACCCATGCCAGAAATGATGATTTGCCCAGAATCTTCATCGGTATTGACCCTAAAAGACGGGTCTTCTTGTGCCAGCTTACCTAATGCTGCGCCCAGCTTATCTTGGTCTGCTTTGGTTTTTGGTTCAACCGCAACGGATATGACCGGCTCAGGAAACTCTATTTTTTCCAGCAAGACTATTTTGTTAATATCACAAAGCGTGTCACCGGTTGTGACATCTTTTAGTCCTATGGCTGCCGCAATATCACCTGCATATACTTCTTTAACTTCTTCACGGCTATTCGCATGCATTTGTACAATGCGCCCAATCCGCTCTTTTTTCTTTTTTACTGGGTTGTAAACAGCATCGCCAGACCGTAAAACGCCCGAATACACCCTAAAGAATGCTAATGTCCCGACGAAAGGGTCTGTGGCTATCTTAAATGCCAACGAAGCAAATGGCTGATCATCTTGCGCCGGGCGCTCTTCGCGTGAAACTCCATCTTCTAGCAAGCCAGTCACCGGCGGCCTGTCATTGGGTGACGGCAAATAATCCACCACTGCATCCAGCACCGATTGCACACCTTTGTTTTTAAAGGCAGACCCACAAAATGCTGGCATCAGCTTATTTGCTATTGTCGCTAGGCGAATCCCTTGCCTTATTTCGTCGCTGGATAGGTCGCCGCCATCTAGATATTTATCCATTAACTCATCGCTGCCATCCGCAGCTGCCTCAACCATCAACTCCCTGTATTTTTTTGCTGACTCCATCATAGAATCTGGAATGTCTGTTTCCACAAATGTCATGCCCATGCTTGCATCATCCCAGCAAAGCATTTTCATTTTTATCAGGTCAATCACGCCTTGGAAACTATCTTCAACCCCTACCGGTATTTGCATGGGTACGGCATTAGCACCTAACCTTGCCTTGACCTGTTCAATCACACGAAAAAAACTGGCTCCAGTCCTATCCATCTTATTGACAAAAATCAATCTCGGCACATGATATTTGTCTGCTTGCCGCCATACCGTTTCTGATTGTGGCTCAACACCGCCAACCGCACAAAAAACAGCACACGCACCGTCGAGAACCCTTAATGAACGCTCCACCTCGATGGTAAAATCAACATGACCAGGTGTATCTATTATATTTATCCGATGCTCTTCATACTGCTTATGCATACCACTCCAAAAACAAGTGGTCGCTGCCGAAGTAATTGTTATACCGCGCTCCTGCTCTTGCTCCATCCAGTCCATGGTGGCAGTGCCTTCGTGTACCTCACCAATTTTGTGTGATACGCCGGTATAGAACAGGATTCTTTCGGTTGTTGTTGTTTTTCCGGCATCTATATGTGCCATAATGCCGATATTTCTATACCGGTTTATCGGCGTTTTACGAGCCACAACAACCCAAACCTATTACCAACGGTAATGCGAAAACGCTTTATTCGCTTCCGCCATTCTATGGGTGTCTTCGCGTTTTTTAGCAGCCGAACCGCGACCTTCAAACGCTTCCATCAACTCACCGGCCAATTTTTTCGCCATTGTCCTTTCGTTTCTTTTTCTGGAAGCATCGATTAACCAGCGCATTGCCAATGCCAGCCTTCTGGACGGCCTGACTTCAACTGGCACCTGATAAGTTGCACCACCCACACGCCTGGATTTGACCTCAACCCTTGGCTGCACATTTTCCAGTGCTTTTGACAAAACATCCAAAGGCACTGCATGGCCTTTGCCTTCAATGACATCCAAAGCACCATAAATGATGCCTTCGGCAATAGATTTTTTACCACTTTCCATAATCATGTTCATAAACTTGGTCAGCATGACGCTGCCAAATCTCGGATCTGGAATAACTTCCCGTTTTGTAGCTACTCTTCTTCTAGACATTTATCACCAACCGAATCTTAGCTCTTAGGCCTTTTTGTTCCATATTTCGAGCGACCACATCTTCTGTTGGTCACACCTGAAGCATCTAAGCTACCACGAACGACGTGATAACGGACACCTGGCAAATCCTTAACCCTGCCACCCCTAATCAACACCACGGAATGCTCTTGCAGATTATGGCCTTCACCGCCAATATAACTACTGACCTCCGAACCATTGGTCAACCTTACCCGCGCCACCTTACGCAATGCCGAGTTTGGTTTTTTTGGTGTTGTAGTATAAACTCGGGTGCAAACGCCTCTTCTCTGAGGACACGCCTCAAGTGCAGGCACGTTACTTTTTTCTATTCTTTTTGCACGCGGCTTACGAACTAACTGATTGATCGTGGCCATAATTCCTGTTTACTCCAATTTGCAATTTAATAGCCCGCCAAACAAACATAACTAGCGAAAAACGCCAGCACCTTGTCTTTTTGGCTTGACCCGCCTAAATCACGTTAATTTATGTTAGCAGGCAATAATACTCGTGATTTTATTATCCGTCAAGTAAATTTTGCCCGCCATTTTTATATGTTCAAAGCTTGCTTTAATGCTTCTTCTGCATCGGCGACCAGATTTACTTCCCCTTCAGCATCTGAATATTGAACAGCCTTATTTTTTCGGGCTTCATGGCTGGCCATTCCTGTGCCGGCCGGAATTAAGCGGCCGACAATAACGTTTTCTTTTAGCCCTATCAGACCATCGCTTAGTCCACGCACCGCAGCATCGGTCAGTACACGGGTTGTTTCTTGGAATGATGCAGCCGATATGAACGACTCCGTTGCCAATGATGCTTTGGTGATGCCCAGCAGCACGGACTCGTAACTGGCAGGTATCTTTCCTTCTTTTTCTGCCTTATCATTTTCGAACCTAAGTAAAGACCTTTCAACTTGGTCACCCTTGAGGAAGTTGGTGTCACCCGATGCGGTGATCTCCACCTTCCTTAACATCTGCCTGATAATGGCTTCGATATGCTTATCGTTAATCTTAACGCCTTGTAAACGATAAACATCTTGTATCTCTTTAACCAAATAATTGGCCAGTTCTTCAATGCCCCGCAATCTTAATATATCGTGCGGCGTCAATTCACCTTCGGCAATGGTTTCACCTTTTTCAACATATTCACCTTCAAATACGGTGATATGCCGCCATTTTGGAATCAAGGTCTCAATATGTTCACCGGCGGCATCGGTTATGATGACACGTTGTTTGCCTTTGGTTTCTTTGCCAAACGAAATGATGCCGCTAGTTTCCGCCAAAATTGCCGGGTCTTTGGTCTTACGGGCTTCGAACAAATCGGCAACCCTAGGCAAACCACCTGTAATGTCCCTGGTTTTACTTGATTCTTGTGGAATCCTTGCCAACACGTCGCCGACTTTCACTTCACCGCCATCTTTAATACCGGCAATAGCACCCGCAGGCAGAAAGTATTGGGCGGGTATCTCAGTACCTGGCAGATTGATCGGATTGCCGTTATTGTCGTTCAGCTTCACCATTGGCCGCAATTCCCTACCGGCGCTGCCACGCTGTTTCGGGTCGGTGACGACAAGGGAACTTAGGCCGGTCACTTCATCAGATTGTTTTTGTACGGTCACGCCATCCACAAAATGGATCAGCTCTACAATACCATCCACCTCGGTGATAACGGGATGTGTGAACGGATCCCATGTGACAATTATTTCGCCAGCATTGACCTTTGAGCCTTCTTGGACTGACAAAACTGCGCCATAGGGTATTTTATAACGTTCACGTTCCCGACCATAATCGTCGACAACACCCACTTCACCAGACCTGGACACGGCAACCAAATGACCTTCCCTATTAGCCACTGATTTTAGGTTGGTCAACCGTATAGTGCCTGCCGATTTGACTTGGACATTGCTAATGGCTGCTGAACGCGATGCTGCTCCACCAATATGGAACGTCCGCATGGTCAACTGGGTGCCTGGCTCACCAATGGACTGGGCGGCGATTACACCGACAGCTTCGCCAATATTAACCCGATGCCCTCTGCCCAGATCACGTCCATAGCAGGCCGCACAAACCCCGTGCCTATTTTCACAGGTGATGATTGAGCGCACCAGAATTTGATCGACACTATGCTCTTCCAGCACAGCAACCCAATGTTCATTAAGCAACGTACCGGACGGAACAATGACATTTTCACCCGCACCATCGAGTAAATCGACTGCGGCAACCCTGCCAAGCACACGCTCGGATAATGGTTCGACCACATCGCCACCTTCAATGATCGGGGTCATTATCAAGCCATTGCTGGTGCCGCAATCTAATGTAGTGATCACCAAATCTTGGGCAACATCAACTAATCTACGTGTCAGGTAGCCTGAGTTGGCAGTTTTCAGTGCCGTATCCGCCAAACCTTTTCGGGCACCGTGGGTGGAAATAAAGTACTGCAACACGTCCAACCCTTCCCTAAAATTAGCGGTGATCGGCGTTTCGATAATGGAACCGTCCGGCTTTGCCATCAGTCCTCGCATTCCCGCAAGCTGCCGAATCTGTGCCGCAGAACCCCGCGCACCCGATTCAGCCATCATAAATATAGAATTGAAAGATTTTTGCTTTACCGTATTACCTTCGGCATCAATGACGGACTCTTCGCCCAAACCATCCATCATCACTTTGGCTACTTGGTCGTTGGCATGTGACCAAATGTCAACTACCTTGTTGTAACGCTCACCGTCTGTCACTAAACCCGATGCATATTGGCTTTGGATTTCATTAACTTCTGCTTCAGCCGAACGGATAATATCGACTTTCTTGGCGGGTATTGCCATATCTTCAATACCGAATGAAACCCCTGAGCGGGTTGCATACCTAAAACCTAGGTACATCAATTGGTCTGCCAACACCACGGTGTCTTTATTGCCCAAATATCGGTAACTGTAATTGATCAACCGTGAAATGTTCTTTTTGGTCATATCACAGTTAACCACGTCGAACGGCATACGCTCAGGAACGATCTCCCAAATCAAGGCACGACCTACTGTGGTTTTAACCCGATGCGTCTTGGCTTCAAATTCGCCTTGTTCATTGCGGATGCTTTCAGTTATACGAAGCTGTATTTTCGATTGTAATTCAACGCTTTTATAAAGGAGTGCCTTATGGATTTCGCTGACATCCCCAAAAATAGTGCCATCGCCTTTGGCATTAATTTTCTCGCGGCTTATGTAATAAAGCCCTAGCACCACGTCTTGGGAAGGGTTAATGACCGGTTCGCCATTGGCGGGTGACAATATATTGTTGGTGGCCATCATCAATGTCCGGGCTTCCAATTGAGCCTCAAGGGACAATGGAATGTGGACAGCCATCTGGTCACCGTCAAAGTCTGCGTTAAACGCGCTACAAACTAGCGGGTGCAGTTGTATTGCCTTGCCTTCGATCAAGGTAGGTTCAAACGCTTGGATACCTAATCGGTGCAATGTTGGGGCACGATTCAATAATATGGGGTGTTCACGGATAACTTCTTCGAGTATATCCCACACTTCTGTGCCTTCACGTTCAACCATTTTTTTGGCTGCTTTGATGGTTGTTGCCAATCCACGGAATTGCAGTTTGCTGAAAATAAAAGGCTTGAACAATTCCAATGCCATTTTTTTAGGCAAGCCACATTGGTGCAGCCTAAGTGTTGGCCCTACCACAATGACTGAACGGCCGGAGTAGTCAACGCGCTTGCCCAGCAAGTTTTGCCTGAAACGACCTTGCTTGCCCTTGATCATGTCCGCCAGTGATTTTAGCGGCCTTCTATTAGTGCCGGTGATTGCCCTGCCTCTTCGGCCATTATCCAATAACGCATCAACCGACTCTTGTAACATGCGTTTTTCGTTGCGGACAATAATGTCGGGCGCGTTCAAATCCAACAACCGGTTTAACCTGTTGTTGCGGTTTATAACCCGACGGTACAGGTCATTCAGGTCTGATGTGGCGAAACGACCGCCATCTAATGGCACTAACGGGCGCAGCTCGGGTGGCAAAACTGGCAAGACTTGCAAAATCATCCATTCCGGGCGATTTTTTGAACTCAGCAGCGCATCCATTACTTTTAGCCGCTTGGCATGTTTTTTAATTTTGGTTTCTGAACTGGTGGAGTTGATTTCTTCCCTGAGTATCTCGACCTGTTCTTTGAGGTCTATTGCCTTGAGCAAATCATAGATAGCTTCTGCACCCATTTTGGCTATGAAGTCATCGCCGTGGGTTTCTACAGCTTCAAGATATTCATCATCGGTCAGTAGCTGGCCTTTTTCTAAAGGGGTCAGGCCGGGGTCGAGTACCACAAATGATTCAAAATATAAAACCCTTTCAATTTCACGCAGGGTCATATCCAGCAATAATGCAACTCTGGAAGGCAATGATTTTAGAAACCAAATATGTGCGACAGGGCTTGCCAAGTCGATATGCCCCATGCGCTCGCGCCGGACTTTTGACAAGGTGACTTCAACTCCGCATTTTTCACAAATGACTCCGCGGTGCTTCAGCCTTTTATATTTGCCGCACAAGCACTCGTAATCGCTGACCGGACCGAAAATCTTGGCGCAAAACAAACCGTCACGCTCTGGCTTGAAGGTACGGTAATTGATTGTTTCTGGTTTTTTGACTTCGCCATAAGACCATGACCGTATCATATCCGGTGATGCCAGCCCTATGCTGATACCATCAAAATCATCAGCGCGGCCTTGGCGCTTTAAAAAATTCATTAAATCTTTCAAGAGTGTCTCCCCTTTAATTAAGCCCCATTTTTACTGGGGCTAGGTATCATTTGCCATCAAATGGCGGAACAGCAACTTATGCCTAATGCTTGTCAGCCCAATAAATTAATATTAAATCGGACTTTTAATCGCGTTCCAACTCTATATTGACAGCTAATGAGCGGATTTCTTTAATCAGCACATTGAATGACTCCGGCATCCCAGCTTCCATTTTGTGGTCACCATCGACAATATTTTTATACATGCGGGTACGCCCAGTGACATCGTCCGATTTGACCGTCAACATTTCTTGTAACGTATAAGCTGCGCCATAAGCCTCAAGTGCCCAGACCTCCATCTCACCAAAACGTTGACCGCCGAACTGGGCTTTGCCGCCCAGCGGTTGTTGGGTCACCAAGCTATAGGGGCCGGTTGAGCGGGCATGCATTTTGTCATCAACCAAATGGTTCAATTTCAGCATATACATGTAGCCTACGGTGACTTCGCGCTCGAAAGGCTCGCCGGTCAGGCCATCATACAAGGTGGTTTGTCCATGCTCGGGCAAATCTGCCAAGCGTAGCATTAAGCGGATATCCTCTTCACTGGCACCGTCGAACACGGGCGTTGCCATCGGCACACCAGCAACCAGGTTTCTCGACATATCAATGATTTCTGAATCGCTGAACGAATCCAGGTCTTCTTTCCTGCCGCTGGAGTTGTAAATTTTGTCCAAGAACGCGCGGATTTCAACAATTTTTGCCTGAGCCTCCAGCATTTTGCCAATTTTTATCCCCAATCCTTTTGCCGCCCACCCTAAATGGGTCTCCAACACCTGCCCGACATTCATGCGCGAGGGAACACCTAAAGGGTTCAATACGATATCAACCGGATTGCCGTCTGCTGTATACGGCATATCTTCAATCGGCCTGATCATCGATATAACCCCTTTGTTACCGTGCCGACCTGCCATTTTGTCGCCCGGCTGTATACGCCGCTTAACAGCTAGGTAAACCTTGACCATTTTTAATACACCCGGTGGCAAATCATCGCCCATGGTGATTTTCTTTTTCTTGATTTCGAACATTTCATCAAAATCTTTGCGCTGCTGTTCGATTTGTGCGGTCACCAACTCTAGCTTTAGGTTGATTTCCTCATTTTTCATTTTAATTTTAAGCCAATCAGAATGTTTCAATTCAGCCAAAAAGTCTGCACTTAACTCTGTGCCTGCTTTTATCTGACCAGGGCCTGACTGGGCAATCTTGCCTTCCAATAACTGGCCTACCCGAGCGAAAATATCGCCTTCCAGAATTTTTAGCTGGTCATCCAAATCTTTGCGATAGCACTTGATTTCTTCTTGCTCAATATCCAAAGCACGTTTGTCTTTCTTGACCCCATCACGGGTAAATACTTGTACGTCAATGACTGTACCTTCAATGCTGCTTGGTACGCGCAATGAGGTGTCTTTAACATCGGCGGCTTTTTCACCAAAAATAGCCCGTAATAATTTTTCCTCCGGTGTAAGCTGGGTTTCGCCTTTAGGGGTCACTTTACCCACCAATATATCGCCTCCCTTAACTTCCGCCCCCACATAAACAATGCCAGACTCGTCAAGCTTGGCCAGTGCTTCTTCGCTGACATTGGGAATATCGGCAGTTATTTCTTCAGGGCTGTGTTTAGTGTCCCGCGCCACACAGGTTTTTTCTTCAATATGGATGGTTGTGAAGCGATCTTCTTTAACCACTCGCTCGGACACTAATATAGAATCTTCGAAGTTGTAACCGTTCCAAGGCATGAAAGCGACCAACATGTTTTGGCCTAAAGCCAACTCCCCCATGTCAGTGGACGGGCCATCAGCCAGTATATCCCCAGCATTGACAAGATCACCTAACTTAACTAAAGGCTTTTGAT
This sequence comes from uncultured Methylococcaceae bacterium, assembly GCA_903927955.1. Taxonomy (GTDB): domain Bacteria; phylum Pseudomonadota; class Gammaproteobacteria; order Methylococcales; family Methylomonadaceae; genus Methylovulum. The sequence continues at coordinate 10,430 of CAIYOW010000009.1, forward strand.
TGATACAAGTGTTTTGGTTGGAGCGGGTATATTTGGTCAGATTATAAATATCCGCACCTGGCACGCCCGATTCTGTTTCGGTGTCATTAACGCGCACCACAATTCTTGCGGCATCGACCATTTCAATGCGCCCACCACGCCGGGCCACCACGGTCACGCCTGAGTCTTTGGCCACCGTGCGTTCCATACCAGTCCCGACTAACGGTTTTTCAGCGCGTAAAGTAGGCACGGCTTGACGCTGCATGTTAGACCCCATTAAAGCCCGGTTCGCGTCATCGTGTTCCAAGAACGGTATAATGGAAGCCGCAACCGAAACAATCTGCTTGGACGATACATCCATGTATTGCACGGTATCGGACATGGCCAGCGTAAACTCATCTTTATGACGGCAAGACACTAATCCATCAACCAATCGCCCGCTCTCATCCACAGGAACACTCGCTTGGGCAATGACGTATTCGCCTTCTTCAATTGCAGACAAGTAATCCACTTGATCGGTGACAATACCATTGACCACTTTACGGTATGGGGTTTCCAAGAATCCGTAATCATTGGTGCGGGCATAGACGGATAGTGAATTGATCAATCCGATGTTCGGGCCTTCGGGGGTTTCAATAGGGCAAACCCGACCATAATGGGTGGCGTGTACGTCACGCACCTCAAAACCGGCGCGCTCCCTCGCCAAACCGCCAGGACCTAACGCTGAAACACGGCGCTTGTGGGTCACTTGCGATAATGGGTTGTTTTGATCCATGAATTGTGACAGCTGGCTAGAGCCAAAAAACTCCTTGACTGCAGCGGAAACTGGTTTCGCGTTAATGATTTCTTGCGGCATCAGTCCTTCGGAATCTGCTAATGTCAGACGCTCTTTAACTGCCCGTTCAACCCGCACCAAGCCAACCCTAAATTGGTTTTCAATCATCTCGCCGACGGAACGTACCCGTCTATTGCCTAAATGGTCGATATCATCGACATTGCCGCTGCCATTGCGGATTTTTATCAGCTCTTTTAGAACATCGATGATGTCATCTTTTGTTAATGTCCCGGAACCGATGATTTCTTCGCGGCCTAAACGACGGTTAAATTTCATTCGGCCAACAGTGGACAAATCGTAACGTTCATCGGTGAAAAACAGATTTTGGAACAAATTTTCAGCAGATTCTTTGGTTGGCGGCTCACCTGGACGCATCATGCGGTATATCTCGACCAATGCTTCCAAGGTATTGGTGGTGACATCCAAGCGCATTGCGTTGGAAATATAAGCCCCCCTATCCAAATCATTGACATAGAGCGTGTGCACCTCTTTGATACCGGCTTCAATGCAGCGGTCTATCAGGGTTTCTGTCATCTCATCATTGACATGGGCAACCAATTCGCCAGTATTCTCGTCGATTAGGTTATGGCCTAGTATTTTGCCAACCAAATATTCACGCGGTACAACGACCTCCGTCAATCCCGCCTTGCTTATCTCACGGATATGCTTGGCCGTAATACGGCGGCCTTCATCGACTAGTACAGTATCGCCGGATTTAATGTCAAATGCGGCAATTTCACCGCGTAAGCGTTCGGGTACTACCTGAAACAGACATTGTTCAGGTGTTACGGTAAATTTGTTGGTCTCGAAGAATATTTTGATCATTTCTTCGTTATCAAATCCCAGCGCCCTAAGGAGAATAGTGGCGGGGATTTTTCTGCGCCTATCTATACGCACATAGACACAATCTTTATGGTCGAATTCGAAATCTAACCAAGAACCCCTGTAAGGAATTACCCTTGCATTAAACAATAACTTACCTGATGAATGGGTTTTGCCTTTATCGTGGTCGAAAAATACGCCAGGAGAACGGTGCAACTGCGACACGATCACCCGCTCGGTGCCATTGATGACAAATGTGCCGTTTTCTGTCATTAAGGGCAATTCGCCCATGTACACTTCTTGTTCGCGGATGTCCTTGACAACCTTGGCATTGGCAGCGGCTTCTTTGTCATAAATGACCAAGCGCACCAATACCCTTAAGGGTGCTGCAAACGTTGCCCCTCTTTGTTGACATTCCCGCACATCAAATACAGGTTCGCCTAACCGATAGTTAACATACTCGAGCACCGCATAGCCGGAATGGCTTTCAATGGGAAATACACTGGAAAACGCCGCGTGCAGGCCATTATCCGCACGTTTTTCTGGTTTTACCCCTGATTGCAAAAAACTGGCATAAGAATTGATTTGCGTGGCTAATAGATAGGGAACTTCAAGCACTTCTGTGCTTTTCCCAAAATTGTTTCGAATACGCTTTTTTTCGGTAAAAGAGTAGGACATATCGCTTCCAGACTTTTTTGTGAAGGGTGTTTTACTGTACATATTTTATAAACAGTAAAAGGCCGGTGACTTGAGTCACCAGCCATGCTTTTATGGCTATCGCCAAAGATGTGTCGAGCAGATTATTTAATATCGACTGTCGCGCCTGCATCAACAAGCTGCTTTTTGATATCTTCAGCTTCTGCTTTGGCTATGCCTTCTTTCAATACGGTTGGTACACCCTCAACTGCATCTTTCGCTTCTTTCAAGCCCAAGCCAGTGATGGTGCGGACTGTTTTAATGACAGCGACTTTATTTTCACCAAAGCCGGTCAAGACAACATCAAACTCGGTTTTTTCTTCAACAGCTGCTGCAGCTGCGCCACCTGCTGCAGGTGCTGCGGCAACTGCCACGGCTGCTGCTGATACGCCGAATTTTTCTTCCATTGCTGAAATCAATTCAACAACATCCATTACACTCATGTTAGAGATAGCTTCTAAGATATCTTCTTTTGTTATTGCCATTTTTCATTGCCTCAATAGGTTTTAACGGTTTTATAAAGCTTATGCAGCTTCTTTCTGTTCTTTAATTGCTGCGACTGTGCGAACCAATTTTGCATGTGGTTCAGCCAAAGTACGGACAAATTTCTCAATAGGTGCTTTCATTACCGCCATCAGCAAGCTGATAGCTTGATCGCGGGTTGGCAGGCTAGCCAAACGACTTAACTCGCTTGAATCATAAACCTGACCACCGATAGCGACGACCATTGGAATTAATTTGTTGTGATCTTTAGCAAAATCACCAATAAGACGGGCGGCGCAACCAGGATCTTCCATTGAGAATGCAATCAGCAACGGGCCAACTAAGCCTGATTGCATACATTCAAATTCTGTTCCTGCCACTGCACGTCTTGCCAGTGTATTTTTTACCACACGCAGATAGACACCTGTTTCCCTAGCCTTTTTGCGAAGCTCGGTCAACTCTGTCACGGTCATGCCACGATATTCTGCTGCTATAGCAGAATGGGCTTTGGCAGCAATTGCAGCAACCTCTTCCACGACAGCTTTTTTGCTATCTAAATTTAGTGCCACAGTTTATCTCCGATAGTTTTCTGAGTTATCAGATTAATAAAACGCTCTTGATCAATCTGGATTTGTCAAATTTTGTATATTTAAATTAAATCAAGAGCGCACCTTACGGTGCCTATGCCTAACCGATGTCCGGCATAGGATTCCGTCTACGCAGGAAATTAAGTCGTTGACACCTGCGGTCTTTGACGGCCACCGCATTAACGGCAACCCAAAGTTGTTAAAATTTAAATGACAAAGCTACCTGTATCTAGCCACAAGCCTGGGCCCATGGTTGAAGATAAGGTAATTTTTTTTATGTAAATGCCTTTTGATGTGGCTGGTTTGGCTTTTTTAAGGTCTGCAATTAGAGCCTCCAAATTACCTTGGATAGCCGCTTCATCAAATGTTAATTTACCTAGGGTGCAGTGGATAATACCGGACTTGTCGGTACGATAACGCACCTGACCAGATTTTGCATTCTTGACGGCTGTCGCCACATCTGCAGTCACGGTGCCAACTTTAGGGTTTGGCATCAATCCACGTGGGCCTAGAATTTGGCCTAACTGACCCACCACGCGCATAGCGTCAGGTGAAGCGATAACTACGTCGAAATTCATTTCGCCTTTTTTGACCAAGTCACCCAGATCATCCATACCAACAATGTCTGCGCCTGCTGCCTTTGCAGCATCTGCATTCGGACCTTGTGTAAATACAGCCACCCTGACCACTTTACCCGTGCCATTTGGCAATACGGTTGCACCACGGACATTCTGGTCTGATTTACGCGGATCAACGCCCAGATTAACACTGACATCAATGGATTCATTGAATTTGGCAGTGCCAAATTCTTTAAGCAACTGTACCGCTTCGGAAATCGGATATTGCTTGGAACGAATGACTTTTTCCTTGATCAATTTATCTTTTTTTGACAACTTAGCCATTACAGACCCTCCACATTGAGACCCATGCTACGGGCACTTCCGGCAATTGTTTTTACTGCAGCTTCCAAATCAGCGGCATTCAAATCTTCCATTTTTATTTTAGCAATATCTTCCAGCTGTTCACGGGTAATGATACCCACTTTTTTGGTGTTAGGATTGCTGCTGCCACTCTTTAAACCTGTGGCTTTTTTAATCAGAACTGTCGCTGGCGGTGTTTTGGTAATAAAGGTGAAGCTACGATCAGCGTAAACGGTGATGACCACCGGCAAAGGCAAACCTTTTTCAACGTCCTGTGTCTTGGCATTAAATGCTTTGCAAAACTCCATGATATTGACACCGCGCTGACCCAGTGCAGGACCGATTGGTGGACTAGGATTTGCTTCGCCTGCCTTTACTTGCAGTTTTATATATGCCGTTATTTTCTTAGCCATTAATTACTCCGATATGGGTGCAAACGCTTTTTAGCTCCCCTAAGACAAAAAATCCCTGACAAATCTGAACAGGGATTTAGAAATTGAACAATAAAATTAGCTTTTTTCAACTTGCGAAAAACCGAGCTCCACGGAAGTTGAACGACCAAAAATAAGGACAGAAATCCTTAATTTATTTTTTTCGTAATTAACTTCTTCAACTGCACCATTAAAGTCTTTAAATGGGCCGTCGGTAATCCTAACCACCTCACCAACTTCGAACAATGTTTTTGGTCGGGGTTTATTCACCCCCTCTTCAACACGATTCAAAATCGACATGGCTTCACGGTCAGTTATCGGCGCAGGACGCTCAGATGTGCCGCCAATAAAGCCTAGAACTTTTGGGGTATCTTTAACCAAATGCCAAGTTTCATCGGTCAATTCCATTTGCACCAACACATAGCCAGGAAAAAACTTCCTCTCGCTCTTACGCTGTTGCCCCATACGCATTTCGACTACTTCTTCTGTTGGAACTAAAATTTTTCCAAAAAACTTTTCCAATCCGTCGCGAACAACCCTTTCTTCAAGAGCCAACTTAACTTTATTTTCGAAGTTTGAATAGGCGTGAACCACATACCATTTTAGGGACATGAATTAGCCACCCTGCCCAGTCAGATATCGGACACCGGAATATAACAACAAATCCAATGCCCATAGTGCGATACCAACAACAGAAACCATTGCAAGAACCATTAAAGTGGTTTTCATGGTTTCATCACGTGTAGGCCACACCACCTTGCGTACTTCTTGTCTTGATTCTATAACAAATGACCAGACCGAACGCCCCATTGAGGTGGTGAGCAACATGCCAACCACTGCCAACAAAACACCCAGCAATGCCAATACGCGATATAGTAACTGGATTTCAGAAAAGTAATAGAAAGCAGCCACACCAGCAACCACAAACACGATGGATGCCAATTGTTTGACAATGTCAATGACTGATGAGGACTGCTCTGCTTGTGTATTCATTTTTTTTATTATTATTAATATAGTACTAAAGGATTTTGAGTGGCAGGCCAGGAGGGTCTCGAACCCCCAACCCGCGGTTTTGGAGACCGCTATTCTACCAATTGAACTACTGACCTATCTCAAAAAACCTACATAACAGCAAATAATAAAACAACCTGTATCTATTATTCAATAATTGACGCAACAACGCCGGCACCGACGGTACGGCCGCCTTCGCGGATGGCGAAACGCAGGCCTTCTTCCATCGCAATCGGCGAGATCAGTTTCACGCTCACGGAGATGTTGTCGCCGGGCATGACCATTTCCACGCCTTCGGGCAGCTTGACGGCG
>CAIYOW010000010.1 GCA_903927955.1 uncultured Methylococcaceae bacterium
CCGTCGCACGCCAAGTCGCTGCACACCAGATTCAACAAACCGGTGCTGCCGTCTTTGTTTGTAAAGACCCACCGGACGAACAGAACTTCATGGTTGACGACTGCATGGATGCAGGAGGTAGAGCAACGCAGGAGCAGTTGCCGGAGCCCTTCATCCAGCCGCGCACCGCCTGTTGATCCGCCAATTCCAGCTGACTGATCCGCACATAGCGTCCTTCATTCTTGTCTTTTTCGGTCAATGCCACCAAGCGGTTGTCCTTCAAGGCGCTGATGAAGTGTTTGCCTTTCTTGAGGATGAACTCGAAGTTCTCCTTAGCGGCAAACCAGCTGTCGGTCAGGACATAGCGGAACTTGATGGCGTTCGCCACGCAGGTGGCGATCATTGAGCGCATCAGTTCGTTCTTGGTGAATTCCGCCGCCCGCTTGGCCTTGCGGGTTTTGATGTCGCGAAACGGGTGGGGCTTCTTCACCACTTCGAAGGCGACCGGGATGGACACGTCCCCGCTGTGGTATAGCGCGTTCAGCAGGTTGATGCCTTTGACCGTGCGGCCTTTGCAATGGTCGTAGTGTCAACACATGATCTCGTTTTCGTCTGTACTGGCCTTTTCCTGGACGGTGTCGTCGAAGATTAGGCAAGCGTCCTCCTTCTCGATCTGGCGCACGATGGGTTTGACATCAACCCACAAATCTTTTGAGGTGTACAGCCTCGCGGACATGTGACGGGTTATTTGGTCATGGCTGATGTCACCGTCGAGCATCGCCGACAGGCTGGTCGCCGTCGCCAAGCCTTGGTTGCAGATCAGGTAGTCTGTGTAGAGCTCTGTTTTTTCTTTGTCCATCCCGAAATGATACGCTTTTTGGGATGGGGCTGCGTAACATCAGTTAATAGCTTCAGCTGCCCCGATTCGTCCGCGCCCCGCCCTATGGATGGCTATCGGGGACTAAAAATCTTCGCTTCTCTTCGTTCCGCTTCCAAGATTTTCAGCACTTGACAGGTTATGCGCAATGCGCCAATGAATGCGCGCACTCAGGGTATAATGAAAATGGCTGATGTCTGACTGAGTGCCATCGTGGCTACCGACAATTATTGTTACAATAGGCATAGACACCCCCTTATCATTTTTCTACTATGCTTAACATAAGGCCTCTGGCGTTATTTTTTCTGCTGATTTATTGCCCGTTGCTATTGGCTAAAGCACTTCCGAACCAGCGTTTTTTAGCCCTTAATTACCATGATATTGTTGATGATAAAGTCAACTTGGAAGCGCTTGACCCGCCCGACCATCAAGCCCTGTCACAGCACAATTTTGAGGCACATCTGGGGTGGCTGAAGAAAAACCATTATCAGCCGATTAGCGTGCAAGACTTGGTGGATGCCGCAGCGGGTGCAAAGAATTTGCCGGATAATGCCATTATGCTGACCTTTGACGATGGCTACCAAAGTTTTTACACACGCGTTTTCCCGCTACTAAAAAAATACCACTATCCGGCGACGCTAGCCTTGGTCGGCGCGTGGATGGAGGGCGGGCAAGTAAAAGACAAACCGCTAACGCCCTTAATGACATGGGATCAAGTACGCGAAGTGGCTGCATCGGGGCTGGTGGAAATAGCCTCACATACTTACGACTTGCACCACGGCGTTACAGCCAACCCACAAGGCAATGAACAAAGTGCCGTCACTAGCCGCTTGTATGATAGCGAATATGACGAGTATGAAAAGGATGATGCCTACCGGCAACGGATTTTTGCCCAAGTGGGTAAAAGTGCCGATTTTATTTTTCAGAACATGGGCAAACGCCCCCGGGTCATGGCTTGGCCTTATGGCGAATACAATGATATTGCCCTAGATGCTGCCAGCATGGCCGGTTTGGCCTTAACTATGGGCTTGCATGACGGGCAAAACACCCTCGCCGATTTGTCGGCAATGAAACGCATGATTATCGACGACAACCCTGATGCAGAACGGTTAAGCCAAATTATCACCAAGCAACGCCTGTCACGCGCGTTGCGCGTGGCGCATGTGGATTTGGACTACATTTTTGATGCGGACGAAGAGCAGACCGAACATAATTTGGATTTGGTGGTTGAGCGTATCTTAGAAAGCGGTGCCAACACGGTTTTTTTGCAGGCCTATTCCGACCCTGATGGTGATGGCAATGCCGACCAATTGTATTTCCCTAACCGGCATTTGCCGGTACGCCGAGATTTGTTCAACCGCGTGGCTTGGCAGCTGAAAACCCGTGCTAGGGTGCGGGTGTATGCTTGGTTGCCCATCATGGCCTATAAAACTGACGTGCCGCTGAAATGGTATGTTAAAGAGTGGCGTGACGGCAAACCGCAGTTGTCGCGTCATACTTACACGCGCTTGTCACCGTTTAACCCTGCCGCACGGCAATATATCAGCGAAATCTACGAAGATTTGGCCAAGCATTGCAGCTTTGACGGTTTGCTGTTCCATGACGACGGCATCTTGTCGGATTACGAAGATGTATCGGACATCGCTATGGCTTTCAGCCATCAGGTTTGGGGCTTGCCCAGTGATTTTGAACAGTTGCACCAATCTGACACGTTACGGATGCAATGGGCCCGCCATAAAACCGAGCTGCTGGCGGAATTTACCGATGGCTTGGCGAATAAGGTGCGTTATTATCGGCCGGACATTAAAACTGCCCGCAATTTTTATGCCTTGCCTTTGCTGGAGCCTGACAGTGAAGACTGGTTTGCCCAGTCGTTCAAGGTTTTTTTGGAACACTATGATTATGTGGCAGTGGAGGCTATGCCGTTTATGGAAAAGGCCACTAACCCTGAGCAATGGCTGCGTGATCTGGTCGCCAAAACAGCAAGCTACCCTGATGGACTGAAAAAAATGGTTTTTGAGTTGCAGGCGGTGGACTGGGCCAAGCAACAAAAAATCCCGACCGCCACCTTTGTGGGCCAGTTGGAGCTGTTAAAAAAACTGGGTGCGATACATATTGGCTATTATCCTGACAATGTTTTTGAAAACCAGCCCGATTTAAAGGCATTGCAGAAACATTTCCCGGTTGTGGTCACGGATAATTGATTGGTGCTTATGTTGCAGTCGCAATTTTATCCGTTTGTGCAGTGGCTAATCGATGAGTGGCTGATTTGGCAGGAATGGCTGGAGGAAGCCCCTTGGCAAACCCTAGGTGAATGGCTGTCGTGGTTTGTCTTTTATTATCCGCTGTTAATGACTTATGTGTGGATGATCGGTGGCATCCTTTATTTTCTTCGTTGGGAGTGGCGGGACAATGTTTTTGCTGGCATTCCCCCCGTTCTATCAGAATATCCGCCAGTTTCCATTTTGATTCCCTGTTTCAATGAAGGTGAAAACGCACGGGAGACCATCGGACAGCTTCTGCAACAGAATTACCCGCATTATGAGATTATTGCCATCAATGATGGCAGCCAAGACAACACACTGGCGATTTTAGAAGAACTGGCACGGCAACATAAGCAAGTGCGCGTGGTCAATCTCGCCAGCAACCAAGGCAAGGCAATGGCCTTGCGTACCGCCGCGTTACTGGCCAACAGCGAATTTTTGGTGTGCATTGATGGCGATGCCTTGCTCGACAGCCAAGCGGTGGCATGGATGATGCGCCATTTTATCGGCCATCCGCATGTGGGGGCGGTGACCGGCAATCCCCGTATCCGCAACCGCTCCACCTTGCTGGGCAGGATTCAAGTGGGCGAGTTTTCGGCCATTGTCGGTATGATTAAGCGGGCGCAGCGCACCTATGGGCGCATTTTCACCATTTCTGGGGTGATTGGTGCGTTCCGGCGGTCGGCATTGCATGATGTAGGCTATTGGAGCCCGGACATGATCACCGAAGATATCGACATCAGCTGGAAACTACAGCTGGCGGGCTGGGGTATCCATTTCGAAACCAACGCACTGTGCTGGGTGCTGATGCCGGAAACCTTGGTCGGGCTATGGAAACAGCGCAGCCGTTGGGCGCAAGGCGGCGTTGAGGTGCTAGGGCGTTATTATAGCCAGCTGTTCACGCGCAACGCGTTACGCTTGTGGCCACTGTATTTGGAATGCAGCATCAGCTTGTTGTGGTCGTTTGTTGTGGTGTTGCTGATTGTACTGGCATTGTTGCAGTTATTGCTGGGTAATGCACAGCACACATTGGACGATTTTAGCCCACACTGGACGAGTATGCTGTTGTGCATCACCTGCCTGTTCCAGTTTGCTGTTAGCCTGGCTATTGATGCGCGTTACGAACAACGTGCCGGACAAAAATATTATTATTGGATGATTTGGTATCCTATGGTGTATTGGCTTATCAATATTGGCACCGCTGTTAACGGTTTTATTAAGGCGGTCAGAAAAAAACGCGGGCAACGGGCGGTCTGGGTAACGGTCGACAGAGGCATAAAAGGGTAATGATCAACAAAATTATCATCGCGCCACATTTACAAAGCCGCAGGCAAAAAATCAGTGCCTTTTGTATTGCCGCCATTAGTTGGTTATTGTGGCTATATTTTTTGCTGCCACTGCTCACTTTGGCAGCTTGGTTGCTGGGCTTTAAGCATCTGTCAACAGAAATCCGTTGGTTTGGCGGTTACAAAACGTTGCTGGAATTGCTGCAAATGTACGGCTTAATTATTGCGAGCATTGCCCTAGGCTGGTTTTTATGGACACTGTTCACCACATGGTGGAAGCCGGCCATTTTGCCTACCCACCAAGTGCAGGCTGATGATGCCGGATTGTGCGCCGCTTTTCAGATTACCGAAAGGCAACTTCAGCAAAGCAGGCTGACCCAGGTGGTTACGGTAAGCTTTAATGAGGCGGGGCAAATCACCGCCATGACAGGCAACCAATCACCCCGTTAAGGGTGTTGTCCGAACGGCAGCCAAATGAGCCACTTACGCGCCCAATTATTTAACATCTTGCATAAGCCATCGCCGCAAAATAAGGTGGCGCGTTATGTCAATTATTTTTTGGCTTTTCTGATTTTTAGCAACGCCTTGTGCGTGGCCTTGGCAACGGTGCCGTGGCTATGGCAAGCTTATCAAACCCTGTTTGTTGGCTTTGAAACGCTTTCAATGGTTATTTTTGTGCTGGAATATCTGGCAAGGCTGTGGGTTTGCGTGGAGCAAAACCGCTATGCAGGCGCTCTGATAGGCAGGGCGCGCTACGCGCTAACCCCCTTGGCTATTCTTGATCTGTTGGTTATAGCCACCGCTTGGACCTCGTTTGATCTTCGCTTCCTGCGTATGGCGCGTATTGTCAGACTGTTAAGGGTGCTGCATCTGGACAATTTTGCCGCCTGTTTGCAGCGCATTATGGGCGGGTTACAACAAAGAAAAGAGTTGATTATCGTCGCCATCACATTAATGGTCATTTGCCTTTACGCCTCATCTGCCGTGGTTTATCAGCTGGAACACCAAGCCCAGCCCGCTGTATTTACGGATATTCCGGCAACCTTGTGGTGGGCCATAGAAAGCCTGACCACAGTGGGTTATGGCGATATGATTCCGCAAACCCCGCTAGGACGGCTGTTCTCGGGCTTGGTTTTTGTGTTCGGCATAGGGGTTTTCGCCTTGCCAATGGCTATCGTGACGGCGGTGATTATAGAAGCAGGGACGGATAGTCCGGTGACACCCGTCTGCAAACAATGCGGCCAGCCGCTGATGCCCGATCCTTCGCAAACCCAGCATAGCAAACACCCTTGAACTGGCTATTCTGCCTATACCATTAGAATGACAAGGAAACGACACCATGACACCCAACAACACGCAAAATAACCAACCCGATTTGGCAGAACAGGGCAACGCGGCAAGGCAGCAGTTGGCCAACTTGATATTCTTTAGCCGATGGCTACAATCCCCCCTTTATGTCGGCCTGATTATTGGCCAGTGCTACTACGTCTACCGGTTTTTTTTGGAGCTGATTGAAATATTTTTGGCACCTAATATGACCGATAACGATGCCGTTATCCTGATCTTGGGCTTGATTGATGTGGTGATGATCTCCAACTTGCTGATTATGATTATCATTGCAGGCTATGAAATGTTCGTGTCGCGGTTGCGGGTGGACGACCACCCCGACTGCCCAGAATGGCTAAGCCATTCCAACCCTAATATCATGAAGGTCAAACTGGCTATGGCATTGATAGGCATTTCCTCCATTCATTTGCTGAAAACCTTTATTGACATAGAAAAAGTTTCAACCCATGTGGCTATGTGGCAGTGCATTATCCACGCCGTTTTCCTAGTTTCGGTGATTGCCTTGGCATGGACCAGCAAAGTCATGGCTGAAAGCATGAACCCCAAGAAAACGCACTAGCCTTGCCGTCAGAAGGTTCTCGGGGTTACCTAGCCAGGTATTAATCCCGTTGGCTCATGATATTGATAACATTGTATATTAAAGCATTCTATTTTATGATGTTGGGCAGGCCGCTGTTATGTTTTGCCGGAGACGGCCTAGAAGCCGCATGATTACTGGGATTGCATTTCGGAGTTGAATCCACCTTAATCTGTGCCACAGGGCGCAAACCCCCTATTGCCCTGTAACCCGCCCGTGTGGACTGCCACCAACCTATGCCCGGGTTTAAAATAATGGCTTTTTATCAGACTATACAGCCCGTACAGCATTTTGCCGGTATAAACGGGTTCCAGGGTAATGCCGGTTTGGCTTTGGAAGCGAGCCATAAAGGCCAGCAGTGCGGGGGTGGTTTTGGCAAAGCCACCGCAATGGTAATCGTGATTGATTAGCCAACTATCCTGTGTGCCGGTCAGCATTTGGCGCACATCGTCAGTCAGGAATCCGGCGTTTTTTAACGCGGCAAAGCCCAGCACCGACACCGAGGCGGGGGCTTGGTTGATAAGCCCTGCTAAGGTTGTGCCTGTTCCACAAGGCACACACAAGGTATCAAAAGGCAAAGCAATTTCTGCTAGCAGTTCGCCAACACCTTGCAATGCCAAGCTATGGGCGCCGCCCTCAGGTATCCAGTACTGGCCTTTTTTTAAGCCGGGCAAGTCATGGTGGCCTTGATACTCCCTCAAGGCCCGGTATTCGCTTCTCGACACAAATTTAAGCGTCATGCCAAAATTTTGCAGGTCAGTTAAGGTGGGTGTTAGTTTGGCAGGCGCTTCGCCACGGATAAGCCCCACGGTTTTGATACCTAAGGCGGCACCCGCAAACGCCAAGGCGTGTAGGTGATTGGAGTAAGCGCCGCCCATGCTGACTAGCGTGTCGGCTGGCCCGTTAGGCAATGACAGGGCATGGTTAAGGATATATTTAAGCTTGCGCCATTTGTTGCCGGACAAGATCGGGTGCAATAAGTCATCGCGCTTAAGCCACAATTCCACCTGATAAGGCAGCAGTTCTGGGTCATTGATTTTGCTTAATATGGATGAGCCTAAACGGCTTTCCAGCTGTGTCAATTTGTCATGCAACATGCCGCTGATTCTATCAAATAATGATGGGGCGGTCTGTACCGCGAACTTCCGCGATTTTATCTAGCTATAGCCATATTTTCTGACAAACCATGTTTTGACCAGTTGAGTGATCAGGCAATAGCACGATAAAATTAACGCCAGCCACAGGAAATATTCGGCAGGCAGTGGCACAAAGCCTAATGCCGAAGCAACCGGTGAAAACGGCAAATACAGAGCGACTGCCATAATGGCCAAGGTGATCAGCAACATGGGCAATGCGGGGCGGCTTTGCAGAAAGGGGATTTTAGGGGTGCGGATGATATAGACTATCAAGGTCTGGGTCATCAGGCTTTCCACAAACCAACCGGTCTGGAACAATGCCTGTTGTTCCACAGTGTTGGCATGGAACACAAACCACATCAAGGCAAAGGTGGCATAATCAAAAATGGAGCTGATAGGGCCGATATAAAACATAAACTTTTGTATGTCAGCCACTAACCATTTTCTGGGCGTTGTCAAATATTCGCGGTCAACGTTATCGAAGGGGATACCTGTTTGCGAAAAATCATAGAGCAGGTTGTTCAGTAATATTTGCACCGGTTGCATAGGCAAAAATGGCAATAAGGCACTGGCACCCAATACGCTGAACATATTGCCAAAGTTTGAGCTAGTGCCCATCTTGATGTATTTGACAATATTGCCAAAGGTTTTACGGCCTTCGCTGATACCCGATTCCAGCACCAGCAGGCTTTTTTCCAACAATATAATATCGGCGGACTCTTTGGCGATATCCACGGCAGTATCAACCGATATGCCCACATCGGCCTCCCTTAATGCCGCTGCATCGTTGATACCATCCCCCATAAATCCGACAATATGGCCTTGCTGGCGCAGCACATGGATAATTCTGGATTTTTGTAAGGGTGACAGTTTGGCGAAAACAGTGGTGGTTTCGGCAATTTTAGCCAGCTCAGTGTCAGACAGTTTTTCTAGGTCGCTGCCCAATAATGTGCCATCAACCACCAACCCGACATCTTTACAGGTCTTGCGGGCAATCACCGGATTGTCACCCGTCAACACCTTAACTTGCACACCACTCTGATGTAAGGCGGCAATCGCCGTGGCTGCCGTTTCTTTTGGCGGGTCGAGAAAAGCAATCAGCCCCAACAAAATTAAATTTTGTTCATCGGCAATGGCATAACTACGCTGCTCCAGCGGCAATTCTTTATAAGCCACGGCAATAACCCTAAGCCCTTCATCATTGAACTGCTCATTTAATCGGGTAATCCTAGCCAAAAGGGCAGGGTCTATCGCTATAATCTGACCTTTTATTTTAACCTGTGTGCAAACTTGCAGCATTTCTTCAACCGCACCTTTGCAAATCAATTCATGATGGTGGTTTTGTTCCTCAATCACCACCGACATGCGCCGCCGCATAAAATCGAACGGAATTTCATCAATTTTAATGTAGGTGTTGTCCGCTTTAAAGGCTTCGTGCAGCTCAACGTGTTGCAGCACCGCCACATCCAGCAGGTTCTTTAGCCCTGTCTGGTAAAAGCTGTTCAGAAAAGCAAATTTCAGCACTTCTTCATTTTCTTCACCGTCAATATCCAGATGCTTTTCCAAGATAATCCGGTCTTGGGTCAGTGTGCCGGTTTTGTCGGTACAGAGAATATCCATAGCCCCAAAGTTCTGGATAGCATCGATATTCTTGACGATCACCTTTTTGTTGGCCATGGCGGTGGCACCGCGCGCCAAATTGGCCGTGACAATCATCGGCAACATTTCGGGGGTCAAGCCTACTGCAACCGAAAGCGCGAAGAAAAACGCTTCGGCCCAATCGCCCTTAATAGCGCCATTAATTAAAAACACTACGGGCGCCATCACTAACATGAAACGCAGCAACAGAAAGCTGACATCATTGATGCCCTTGTCAAAACTGGTGATGGTTTTTTGCGCCACGATGGTTTTTGCCAATGATCCCAGATAAGTGCTGTTGCCGGTTTCGATAACCAACGCTGTACCGGAACCGCTGATAACGTTAGTGCCCAAAAAGCAAAGATTGGCCAATTCCAGCGGGTTTTGGCATTGCAACTGGTCGTCGGACAGCAGCGGATGCTTTTCTACCGGCAACGATTCGCCCGTCAACGTGCCTTGGCTGACAAACAAATCCTTGGTGGCAATCAACCGGACATCGGCGGGGACCATATCGCCCGCACTCAAAAACACCACATCTCCAGGCACTAACAGCCGGATAGGCATTTCTTGGTGATCGGGCACATCGACCTTGAGGGTCAGCCCCATGTCTTTGGCCAGACTGGGCGAAATATCCTTGCGCGGGTCTTTTCTGCTCACCGTTGCGGTGATATGCACCATTGCGCGCAATTTTTCTGCCGCTTTGCTGGAACGGAACTCTTGAGAAAAACGCAGCAGCACGCTAAAAAGCACCATTGTCACAATAATGATGGCTGCTTTACTATCTCCCGTCAGTAATGACACAACCGCCAAAATTGCCAATAAAATCACCAGCGGGTTTTGCAGTGTCTTGATAATCTGGATATACCATCTTATAGGTTTTTCGTGGGCAATTTCATTATAGCCCTGCTTGCCTCGGCGCAGATTAGCTTGCAGCTCGCTTAGCCCTTCGCTAGAGCTGTTTAAGGTCTGCAATACGCTTTCGATATCGTTTTGTGCCAATGCCAGCAATTTTGCCGACATTAACGCATCAGCTGAGGTGGCTGCCTGGCTTGGCGAAGCCGATGCCGCTTGCCAGCCCCACAGGCTTCTAAATAGCACTTTAGTACGGGAGTTGGGTTGCATAGTTATAGTAGGGTAGTTTTTTGGCTAAGTGGCTAGCCTATGATTGTAACAGCTAGGTGGATGCAGCGCCTAAGTGCAATTGCGGCTTCTAGGCCGTCTCCGGCAAAAAAGCAGCAATTCTCAATATCAAAAAAAGCACTGCGGTATAATCCGACATTCGTAGACACTTGAAGCAAACTATTATCCTTGTGCTCTCCATCTGAATCCGAAACAAGCCCCGTATCTGCATGATTACCTCACCCGGACAGGATCAGGCTATCCCCTTGAAGCTTAAGTTTGTTGCTCCGCAAGACGATCATGCAAAACAAGACGGCGAACTGGCGGCGGCGACCCGTTGGCTGCAATGCGAAGACCAAGGATTGGCGGCACATCATGTCACTATCTTGGGCGAAGATTTGTACAGCCACCCGCCTTTTTGCGAAATGGTCAAGGCAAAAAACAAGCATTTTATTTTGGTGTGCAAACCGGAACAGGCTAATATTCGCACATAATTAATCGTTTAACCGCCAAAACCAATGAAAAATAGAGCATTTCCAGCACCCCATCGCCAAGGACAACCGTCATGATTCCTGAACTCGGCCACTTTGCCCTTATCCTCGCCCTGTGCATGGCCTTGGTGCTGGGCTGCATCCCCATTACCGGGGCATTCCGTAATGTAACCGGCTGGATTGCCGTCGCCAAACCCGCCGCACTGGGGCAATGGCTGTTTGTCACCCTTGCTTACGGCTGCCTGACTTACAGTAGCCTTGTCCATGATTTTTCGGTGGCCTACATCGCCCACAACTCCAACACCGCCCTGCCCACCTTATATTTAGTGTCCGGGGTATGGGGGGCGCATGAAGGATCGTTGTTGTTATGGGCGTGGGTGTTATCCTGCTGGACGGGCTTGGTGGCGTGTTTTAGCAAAACCATTCCCGAAACCACCGTGGCACGGGTACTGGGTGTTATGGGGCTGGTGTCGGTGGGCTTTTTACTGTTTTTGTTATTGACCTCCAACCCGTTCGAGCGGCTATTCCCCGCCCCCTTAGAAGGCCGCGATTTAAACCCGTTATTGCAAGACCCGGGCCTGGCCATCCATCCGCCTATGCTATACATGGGCTATGTCGGTTTTTCAGTGGCTTTTGCCTTTGCCATTGCCGCCCTGCTGGAAGGACGGCTAGATGCCGCTTGGGCGCGTTGGTCACGGCCTTGGACAAATATGGCCTGGATGTTCTTGACGCTAGGCATTGCCTTGGGCAGTTGGTGGGCGTATTACGAACTGGGCTGGGGTGGCTGGTGGTTTTGGGACCCCGTCGAAAATGCTTCATTTATGCCGTGGCTGGTCGGCACTGCACTGATGCACTCGCTGGCAGCCACCGAAAAACGTGGCGTATTTAAAACTTGGACGGTACTGCTGGCGATTTTCGCTTTCTCGCTAAGCTTGCTCGGCACATTCTTAGTCCGCTCCGGCGTGTTGACATCGGTACATGCTTTTGCTAGCGACCCCACCCGTGGCTTGTTTGTGCTGGTATTTTTGGGCATTGTGGTGGGCGGCTCGTTGACCTTATACGCTATCCGCGCCCCTCAGGTAAAAAGCAGCGCCCGTTTTGAACTGGTTTCTAAAGAATCGGTCATCTTGCTGAACAACGTGCTATTGGTAGTCACCGCCGCCAGCATTTTGCTGGGCACTTTATATCCGCTGATTATTGACGCGCTGGGCTTAGGCAAAATCTCGGTAGGCCCGCCGTATTTCAACGCCATTTTTATCCCGATTATGGCGCCGCTCGCCATCGCCGTGGGCTTTGGCGTACTGCTGCGCTGGAAAAAAGACAGCATTAGCGCGCTGGCAGTCAGGGTGCGCTGGATTGTCGGCGGCTGTATTGCAGGCGGGCTGGTTTTGCCCTTGCTGATGCCGTTTTATTCTTGGGGGGCGGTGTTAGGCTTGACCTTGGCCTTGTGGACGGTAGCCATTACCGTGCTGGCGTTTGCCGACCGCTTAGGGCAGCCAGGCTTTACTTGGCAGCGTTTGGCCAGCATCCCCTCCGGTTTTTACGGCATGACCTGCGCCCATTTGGGCATTGCCGTGTTTGTCACCGGCATCACCCTGACTTCTGTGTACAGCGTCGAAAAAGACGTGCGTATGGCACCTCATGAAAAACTGGATATGTCTGGCTATATATTTGAATTTCAAGGTGTTAAAGAAACAGAAGGGGCGAATTATGTTGCCGAACAAGCCTTTTTGACCGTTAGCCACAACGGCAAACTGATTGCCGAACTGCAACCGCAAAAGCGCGTTTACCGTGTACAAACCATGCCCATGACCGAAGCAGCCATTGATGCAGGCTTGTTTAGGGATTTATTTGTGGCAATCGGCGAACCGCTAGGCGATAACGGCGCGTGGAGCTTGCGGATATATTACAAGGCATTCATCCGCTGGATTTGGCTGGGGGCGGTGTTTATGGCGGTAGGTGGCTTGTGTGCGGCGTGTGATAGTCGGTATCGGGTGGTTAAGCCCTTACAGATAAAGCGGTAACGCTTGCCACTTGGTCGTCGGGCTTATCGGCCGGTACTGGACAGTATGCATAACCGCAAGGTTTACATTTGTTTGGCGCATTCGAAACGGTCACATTTAGGATAAGCCATATAAATAACTGATGTTAAGCAGCACGTTGGCCGAGCGTAGTCTAATCCCTGGCTACTCTTTCAACTAACGTAACGTGCTTTGACCTCGCTCAACCCAGCCCGACACCCTCCAACGCCAAAATATACAACAAAGCCCTAGCTCGGCTACAGCCCACTTTATGCACCAACCGCCATTCCACGGTATGGAAAGACAACCAAGGCCGCGGCAACTGGGCTAATGCCGAAAACACCTTGTTTTCGGCCCGTTGCCCGGCGGCAAGCGCTTGTTGTTCGGGAGTCATGGGGGGTATCCTGTTACTTTAAAATAGTTGTGTCATGCAAAGGGCGATTTGTTCTGATTAGAGCGGGGAAAGCGCATTTAGTTGATTTTTGATTTGAAATTGTTCTTATTCTGTCAATTTGTGGTTGAATTTTCCAGTACTTCGAGATGCCCCAATGTGGGTTGTTAACCTTCCCATGTCAAATGCAACTGAAGAAACACCTATCACTAAAGAGCCATCTGTTAAATGATACCTTATATATTCTCTAAATCTCCTGTATCGTCTTCAAAGATTTTTATGAGATTTTTAATTTTATGGATAATTCTTTCGGTAACAGTTTTTCGTTCCAAAATTTTAGGCTGTTTATCTTTTTCAATAGAATGATCCTCTGAACTATTTATTTCATTATTAAC
>CAIYOW010000011.1 GCA_903927955.1 uncultured Methylococcaceae bacterium
GGCATCGCCTAAACCTTTTACAAAGCGTAGCGTCTCAAGTGAGTTGGGTCCACGGTTGACCAAATCCCCAGCCAGCCAAAGCACGTCATGGTGTTCATTAAAATCAATAATATCCAGCAGCCGACGCAAATCGTCATAACAGCCTTGGACATCACCCACAGCATAGATAGCCATATTAAATTAATGCAGGGTACGCGGGATTGATAAAGTGAATTTGGGGATGGCGGCGGCGAACGTTTCGCCTTCGTCCGAACGCATCTGGTAATTGCCCTGCATAGTGCCAACAGGGGTGTCCAAAATTGCCCCGCTGGTATAACGGAACGTGTCACCAGGTTTCAAGTAAGGCTGTTCGCCAATCACCCCATCGCCCCTAACCTCCTGCACCTTGCCGTTGGCATCGGCAATCAGCCAGTGGCGCGACAACAACTTGGCGGGGATTAGCCCGGCATTGGTGATGGTGATGGTATACGCGAAAACAAAGCGGTTTTGCGCCGGTTCTGATTGCTCGGCAATATAGTGTGGCTTGGCTTCGATAATAATGTTGTTTTTAGTGTTCATTGCAATTATGCCCTATTAGTTGGCGGTTATTTCAACTTAACTTGCCGACAAACGCAAGCGGCTAAACGCAACAATAGCCAGGATTGTCTCACAACTTGTCACCAAGCACCGTCAATCAGTTTCAGACCCGGCGGCAACGCTTCACCAAAAATTTGTTTTTCTTCCTTTTCATCGAGTGTTTTCACTTGCGCAACCATGTCCAACCAAGGCAACGGGGCTTTGCTGGCTTTTAGCTTGTCAAGCACTTGTTGGCGCAGTGCGTCGTCAATATCGCGGCTTCTATCGCCGCTCATTCTTGCTATCAGCGTGGCAGCAAAGCTGGCATGAAGGTTTTTTTTCCAATCTTTTGCCAGCATTTGCTCAAGCCATAAAGCGGCGGTTTCGGCATCGACTACATTATGGCTGCTGCCGTGGTAGGGCATTCTTGCACCAATGCGTCCAACTGCCCACCAAGTTTGTTCGGGTTCGCTGGCTTTTTCCAAGCGCTGGAGCAGCCACCCGCCCAGTTGGCATTTTTGCGCGAGGGTCAGCCGCTCCAGCACCGCAGCCAAGCGCACCATATCATCATAACTTCGGGTTTTAAGCAGTTTGGCAATGCCAGGTTGCCGTGCGGTTGCCGGATTGATGAATTTGGCAATATCGTCAAACAACAGGGCTTGTGCTTCGGCAGTAAGCCCACCGGCAATGCGCCGCCACAGCGTCCACCATTCGCTCCAATTTTGGCTTTCATTGACAAATTGCAAGCCTTGCGGATAGATTTTCCAAAGCTGTTCTACACGCCAATCATCAAGCGGATAACCAAACCCCGGGCGCAAACAAAAGCCGGTCAAGCTTAGCCAGATACGTTCGTGATTAGCCGAACGGCGGCGGTATTTAAGCCCATCCAGTAATACGCCAAATAATGTACGCACCAGTGGGGTGGGCCATTGGCTACGATCTAACCCGAGGGTTTTTTCCAAATCGCCGCGCAAATTTTTCACGGCCTTGGGGTTGATGTCTTTGGATTTTGTGCCGAATACAGCCGATATCTGATTGGCGGCAGCGCCACTATGTGGCGGCAGTGGCTCAGCTAAGCCACTATCTGAAAGGTTGTTTTTACGGAGCTGGAACTCCACTTTCCAGCGCGGCTGGTCGGGTTGGTCAACTGCCACACATGCCATATTTAACGTGCCCACTTCGGTGTGCGTCACTGCCAATTGCACTTCGGCTTCGGTGTATCCGGCATGATCGGTCAGCGCTACAGCCAAAGGTGGCAAGGCATGGAAGCTATCGGTGATGGTGGTGACAACACCGGCGGTATAAGCACTATCGCCGGAGTAGGAGGCTAAATGGAAGCGCACGGGCTGTCCTAGGCGCAATACAAAGCGGCGGTCTGATAAGAGGACTTCCTCACCTTCTTCACTGCCTTTGGGCAAAATGCAGATACCCTGTTGTTGGCTGTGGTCAGTATCAACCAGTAAGAAATAACTACGCGCTGAGCCACCGCCAATGTCCGGTTTTTTTGCGCGCCGGTTGATGGCATAACTGACCGCGCCGAACGCCACCGCCAATTCAGGGTGCGGATTATCCAGCAATACCGGCACTGTTTGCCCCCAGCTTGCCAGTAAGGCTTGGCAGCGTTCGCTAATGGGCTGGCTACGGAATACCCCGCCATTCAATAATAAACCATCGGGTACAATGCTGTCGGTGTTAAGCGCTTCCCGCGCCGCTTGGGCGTGGCGGTGCAAAAACGCGGCGATATGTTTGCTGATGGCGGGTTCTGCGGCATAAGGCAAGCCAAATTCCACCATACCACTACGTTTTTTATCGGGGCAATCATTCAGGCCGGACAACGGGAAAAAACCATCCAAGGCGATACGCTGGACTTCTTCGCGGTGGAGCAGGGCGGTGCGCGACTGGCCGAACAACTTTGACCCGCCCGCCAATAACGTCACGCTGATATGTGCCGGGGCGTTGTCGGCCAGCAAGCGTTCTTTGGCAATCCGGCATTGTTCCAGCAGTTGCGGGAATTCAGCGGCGGACAAGCGGGTTGGCTGCCCAGCCAAGCGGCTTTCAACCAGCCGTGCCAAAGCCAAGTCGATATTGTCACCACCCAGCATTAAATGATCGCCAACACCGATACGGGTCAATTTGGGTTCGGGTTTGCCGTGTTCGATTTTTATCAGTGTAAAATCGGTGGTGCCGCCACCGACATCGCAAACTAGCAACAAATGCACCTTTGCCAATGCGGATTGGAGATGCCCGGCATGGCGGCGCAACCAGTCGTAACAGACCGCTTGCGGTTCTTCCAGCAGGCGCACCTGTGTTAGGCCAGCCAATTCGGCGGCGGCCAAAGTCATGGCGCGTGCCGCCTGATCAAACGAAGCCGGTACGGTAATGACAATATCCTGCGCTTCCAGCGGCGCGTCGGGGAACTGATGCCGCCATACGCTGCGGATATGTGCCAAATAACTGGCGCTGGCGGCAATGGGTGAAATTTTAGCGACTTCTGGGTGGCTGCCCCAAGGCAAAATATCGGCGCTGTGGTCAACAGAAGGGTGCGATAGCCAGCTTTTGGCACTGGCGACAAAGCGGCCTTGGCTTTTGGCGCCCAGTAGCCGTGCGGCTTCGCCAAGCACTGCGGGTGCGCCGCTTGGCGAAAACATAATGTCTTCATCGGACAACTCACCAGATGCCGGATGGTAACGTACCGAGGGCAGCAGGTCGCGGGCGGCCACTTGTCCGGGTGCAATCAACTGGTTTATGGGGAACAGCTTGATGGCTGGTGGGTTGGTGTGCTGGTCGGCGTAGGCAACCACGGTATGGGTGGTGCCCAAGTCGATGCCTACAACAAAACGGGGGGATGGGTTATGCACAATAGCTTTACAATTAAAGTGGCGTAAAATGGTCGATAGGGTTTTGTTGTCTGTTGACCGTGCGTTACAAACCCAACTCAGTTAAGCCGGGGTGATCGATGGGACGACGGCCCAAATCCCAACGGAATAGCCGTTCATGCTCCGCCAAGGGCAGGTCATTAATGCTGGCGTAACGCTTTTGCATCAGGCCATTGTCCGCAAATTGCCAGTTTTCATTACCGTAAGAACGAAACCAGTCGCCGTGGCTGTTACGCCATTCATAAGCAAAACGCACGGCTATTTGGTTGCCGGTGAAGGCCCATAGTTCTTTAATAAGCCGATAGTCATGTTCGGATGCCCATTTGTCAGACAAAAAACGGATGATTTCTGGGCGGCCTTGCAAAAATCCACTACGGTTACGCCATTGGCTATCTAAAGTATAGGCTAATGCCACTTGCTGTGGGTTGCGGCTGTTCCAGCCATCTTCTGCCGCCCGCACTTTTTGTGCGGCAGTTTTGGCAGTAAAGGGCGGCAAAGGTGGCCGCGGGGTTTCGGGGTGGGTCATGGCGTAGTCCTCTTCAGGTTGGCAAATGGCGGTTATCATCAAGTCTACAGGCAATGCGGACACTGTAAAATAGTGCTGACCATTTTGATATGACGGCGAAAATAACACAAATGTAATAAAAATCGGGTATAGTTTTTATGTAGCAAACAAACAGAGCATTAATGGCCTGTAAGCCCACTGGCAATGAATATTGGAATCGGGGTGTTAGCTCAGTTGGTAGAGCAGTGGACTCTTAATCCATAGGTCCAGGGTTCGAGTCCCTGACGCCCCACCATGTGCAGCGCCCTTTAGGTTGTCGATCAATGGCAGTTGGCAACTGACGGTTTTTGGAAATAGTCAGTCAATGATTTGCTCTTGATAAAGACGGTTTTCTTGTTGATTTGGCTGGTTGGCTTTGATAAACTGGAGTCCAATGGATAGGGTTGCCTGACAATATCCGGTAAGGGTCGGGCAAAGAAGAAGCCACTAAAGCTTCAGAAGATGTGGTGGGTTTTTTAAGTGGTTATTGTTGGATAAGTTACACGCCATCTATTGCTGTTGGCCTGTATGTGTAAATTGTAGAACCGGCTTTTTTGAGCCATTTTTTATTTTTTTGGAGAAATGTTATGAACGTTAAACAATTAGCAACTGCTGCTGCAGTCGCAATGGTTATGTCGAGTGGTTCGTTGTTGGCGGCAAGTGATTATACCTTGGCCCAATATATCAAAGTCATTACTTTTGAAAACACCAAGTTGGGTCAAGCTACTTCCGTAAGAGACCAAACTGCTGCTGATTTGAAGGCGGCCACGGATGCGAAAAATTCAGCCTATACTGTTTTGACAACGGTAACAACCGCATCAGATGCTGCGAAATCCGCACTAATGGCGCATCAAGATAAATTGGCTGCAGACAAACAAGCTGCCCTTGACTTTCCGACCTCGCATGGTGCCGTAATTGCGGCTGATGCAGCTGCAGTGAAGGCATTAGCTGACCAAGTAAAAGCTGACGCAGGTAACAAAGCAAAAAGACAAGCAGATAGTATTCTTCTTGCTGCTGCAAAAGCACAACTGGTAGCTGATAAGAAGGTCTCAAATGCAAGTCTGCTAGCTGCTATCGCAGCCGATAAAGCGCTAATCGCTAAAGATAATGCTGCTATCACCAAGTATAATTCGGATTTGGCTAAGGCTACTTCTGATTATGCCAAAGCTGCTGGTAATGTTGACAAATTAGGTACTAAACATGACTACTATGTAGCTGCGGTAGATGCTGACAAAGCACTGTACGACAAAGACCATACAGCTTGTCAAGCCGCTTATGGGGCATCTGCTTGCTAATTTAGCCTGTCTGGCAGTATTGGTTTGTAACCGAAGGTCATATTATGCCTTCGGTGATTGGCAGGGGTGCGGGTGGTTTTAAAGCTAAATGGATTAGTTTTTAAGATTGTTGTAACCCACCCCTTGCTGGTCTTTCGCTATGTCTAAAATTTTTTAAACGCCAGGGAAGCATATTGCTTGAAAAACCAATAGGGAATAGGTGTATTAATGCGTTCAATAAAACAGGACAGCCTGAAAAAAAACCAATCTTTGGTAAATACGCTATTGTTTGGTTTGCTCCTGTTTGTATTTGTAGTATCCCCTTTGCCGTTAGGCAGCAATAGGGTTTGGGCATCACTTGCCCTGTCAGGTTTTTCATTCGCGATTTTGTCTATTTACTTAATAGCCAAAGCGTTCAGGTCAGCTAATGCCGTAAGCCCAAGCAATAGAGGTTTGGGCATTGACATTGGCGCGACTCTAATTTTTCTTGAAGCGGTATGGTTGTTCGTCCAAGCACTGATAAAAGTGCCAGTAGACTGGATGGCTATCATTTCGCCAATTACGGCCCAATACTACGCGTCTGCGTTTAGTATCCTTAGTGCCGAAAAAATTCCCGAAGCGATCACTATATCCCTCCATAGAGGGGTGACGCTGAATAGTGCGCTGTTGACGCTGGCCGTTTTCAGTGTGGTTTATATGATGGGGCAGTTGATAACGACT
This sequence comes from uncultured Methylococcaceae bacterium, assembly GCA_903927955.1. Taxonomy (GTDB): domain Bacteria; phylum Pseudomonadota; class Gammaproteobacteria; order Methylococcales; family Methylomonadaceae; genus Methylovulum. The sequence goes on from CAIYOW010000011.1 coordinate 5,970, forward strand.
CCCAAACAATTACGGTTGTTTTGCTATACTATCGTTTTGTCAGGTTGCTTTCAGGCACTTTATGGGGTGATGATGACGCTGACAGGGGTTGAGCATCTGCTGTTTATTGCCAAAACCAAATACATAGGCAACGCAACCGGTACATTTGTCAACCGGAACAGTCTTGCCGGCTATCTGGAAATGGCCTTGGCAGTCGGAGTGGGTTTGTTGTTGGGCTTGCGTAAAACGCAACAAGTTAAGCCTAGCCAATGGAATTGGCGGCGCGTCACCCGAAAGGTATTGGAAACCTTGCTGAGCGAGATCATTGTTGTGCGCTTTATGCTGGTCATCATGGTGGTTGGCCTGATTATGACCCATTCCAGGATGGGTAATGGTGCGTTTTTTAATGCCTTGCTGATCACCAGTGCCGGCGCCCTGTTGGCCTCGGGGGGGTCTAGGTCATCGGGGCAATACCGTAATCCAGGCTTTTTGGCTATACTTGCCAGCATAATCACCATTGACATATTTCTGTTGGGTTCGGTGTTTCAGTTGGACAAGGTGGTTGAGCGTTTGGAAAAGACTACCCTAGAGCACGAAAGCCGGGATGAAGTGGTGACTTACATCATGACAATGCTACCTGACTTTTGGCTGACCGGCAGTGGTGCGGGTACTTTTATGTATATTTTTCCTAATTATGCCAAAGAAGATTTTGGCATGTTCTACGACTTTGCCCATAATGACTATCTACAGATTTTTTTGGAATTGGGTCTGATCGGCTCAATTCCTTTGGTACTCTATACGGCTTTGGCATTGCTACGGGGCAGTGTGCTGATGGTGCGCGGGCGTACGGGTATGTCCAGGGGCATGGGGTTTGCCGCCACCATGGCAGGCATAAGCCTGCTAATCCATTCAACTGTTGATTTTAATTTGCAGATACCGGCCAATTTGCTATTGTTTGCGGCGGTGTTAAGGTTGCCTGCAATAGCAATAAAGATTGATCGACTGGCTAAGGGTACAACTGATATATAATTTATCTGCAATTAAGGCGTTGCCAAAACGAGCAATTATTCCATTACTTGAGGGTAACAAACAGATGTTCTTCGAATTGATAGGGTTGCGGGATGGGCATAAGGCTGTCCTCGGTGGACTAAGCGGACAATCCCCTAACATTGGCTTGGCAATAATGAGTAGTAAACGCTTGCTTGCCGAAAATGTCCCCGCAAAAACTATCAGCGTTAAAACAATGCTTGTAGGGGTAATGTTGGTATTTTCAAACAGTGCATTATCCGACGAGCTGTTGGATGTACGGAAATCCCCAGTAACATTTCCGCTAGGTGGTTTTCGGTTGGCACCCGTGCTTGAGGTTTCAGAAACCTACAATGATAATATTTTTAAGCGGAACAACTTTGCTAAGGGATCTTTCCTGACGCAAGTGCATGGTGGTGGCGAGTTGTCGTATAAGAAAAACATGAACAAATATGCCTTGACCTATGCCATGCAGAGCATGTCTTTTCATCAGAGTGACGCAGACAGTTATGTTGACCAATATGTCGGCATGAACACCCATAGCGAGTTCACCAGCCGAAATTTGTTGGATTTTGATTTAAAATACCTCAATAGCCATTATCAAAGAGGCGTGTATTTAGGGCGTGATCTAGCCACGCTGCAGCCTTTCACGCCAACGCCCGAAGCATATCATATGTACAGTTTGGCAAGTAAGTATCAATATGGGCATAGCAATGCCAAGGGCAATTTGCGGCTGGGAATTAATGCTGACGACTACACATTTGACAATTATTTTGAGCAAACCGCCGGTCAGGATAGGGTTCAATTAGCTGTCACCCCAGGCTTTTACTACCGTATGCTACCTAATACCCAGTTGTCGGCGGAAGTGGAAAATCAATGGGTAAATTATAAAAATAATGCCTACTCACCGTACGACAATAATAAACAGCGTTTTTTGTTGGGTGCAAGCTGGGCATACTCAACTAAACTAACAACAAATGCACGAATCGGCTATGCTCGGCTACAGTTTGACAATGCTAATGTGAATCTGAAGAATTTTGATGATATGACTTGGGACATGAGTATACAGTGGATGCCCAAGCCTTATTCGCGAGTCAGTCTTGATGTGGCTCATAACCCCACAATAAGCATAAGCAATACAACGGGCAACATCCGCACCTCAGACCGGTTTAAATTGGGGTGGAAGCATAACTGGTCGCCGCGGATCGCCTCAGAATTAACTGGTTCATTTGAAAACGCCTACAATACTACACTGATCAGGAAAGATGATTACAGCTCACTTGGGGTTGAGATGAACTATGGCGTCCAGCGTTGGTTAGGTATTGGAGCAAGCTACACCTATGGTGGACTACAATCCACTAATCAGACGTATATTTATGATCAAAATTTATTCATGGTTTATATTACAGGAAATCCACGGATTTCAGATGAAGTTAGGGCACCTTGGGCTACATGGTATTAAGATGAAATTAATTAAGACATTATTGGTTGCTTATAGCCTGATGGTGGGTACAGCATTAGCAGATGGGGGGAATAACCCAGCCATCAACGAGCTGATGTCAAGCTACAAATTAGGGGCGGGTGATCAGATACGCATCATTGTATTTCGCGAGCCGGACTTGTCGTTTGAGACCGAACTCACCGATGCTGGTACCATTATCTTCCCATTTTTAGGCGAAATTAGCGCAGTCGGTCAAACAGTCGGTGGGTTAAAAGATAAAATTACTGAAGGCTTAAATGGGCGCTATATCATCGATCCAAAGATAAGCATTTCAGTGGTCAAATACCGTCAGTTTTACGTCAATGGCGAAGTGGCAAGACCTGGGGCATTCCCCTATTTGCCGGGTTTGACTGTACAAAAAGCCATTGCTATGGCAGGGGGCTTCACCGACCGTGCGGAAAAATCCAGGGTCGAGATCATACACGAAAAAGATGTTTCCCATAAACCGGTTAAAGAAACGCTCGATGCCACTGTTCAGCCGGGAGATGTGGTTGTTGTCGATGAGAGTTTCTTTTAATGATGGAATCAAAAATGCGGCCCAAAAACCAATTAGATTTGTCTGCGCAAACCCAAGGCTTTAACCCTTTCGATTCACAGGAAATTGACCTTGAAGACAACAAGGTTGACCTTGTCTATTATTGGCGGGTCATTGCACAATTCAAATGGCGTATTCTGCTGGTAGCTATGTTGGTGACTGTATTGGTCACTTTAGTCCTGTTTTCAATGACACCTGTGTATCAGTCGACCGGTACTTTGTTAGTTGAAGGCAAGCAGAACACATTGCTGTCCATAGAAGAGATGTATGCTATGGACACTTCGCGCACAGAGTATTTTCAAACCCAGTTTGAAATCCTTAAATCCAGGGATTTGGCGCGTCGGGTGATCAATAAGATGAAGTTGGCTGAAAATCCAGAATTCAAGAAAAAAGACTCTGAAGATGCAAAGCCATTCTGGAAAGAGTGGCTGGCAGAAATTCCTGGCCTACAAAAGCCAGAAGAAGATGATGCACAAAAAAAGGCTGAAGCACGGGAAGAGGGTTTGCTGGAGGTGTTTGGCAAACGCTTGACGGTCAAGCCGCGCCCAAAAACCCAGTTGGTTGATGTCAGCTTTGAAGCAACCGATCCGGTTTTAGCCAAAGATATTGTTAACAATCTTGGCGAGGCCTACATCGATAACGGCTTGGAAGCGCGTATGGATAATACCCGCAAGGCGGCGGAGTGGTTGTCAAGCCGCTTGCAGTCATTAAAAGACCGGTTGGCAACATCAGAGAACAAATTGCAAGATTATTTGAGCAAAGAGCATTTGGTCGATCTTGAAGGTGTAATGACACTGGCGGGCAAGGAAGTTGAAAGAAACTCAGAACGCTTGGCTAACGCCCGCCAAGCTAGGCTTGAAGCTGAAAGTACCTACAATAAGATTAGTTCAGGTGTCAATAACGCCGAACTTGTGCCGGAAATTATTGGCGACAAAGGTGTGCAAGACCTTAAGTCTACAGAAGCAGAGTTATCTGGCAAGGTATCTGAGCTGTCGCAGCATTATGGGCCTGAACATCCATCATTGGCAGCAGCCAAGTCAGAATTGGCCAATATAAGGGTTCTGCTGAAAAAACAAATTATCAGCATTGCCAGCGGCATAAAAAACCGCTATGAAATTGCCAAGACCAACGAAGAGTCGGTGTTGGCCAGTATTGAAACCAACAAAGGTCAAATTCAGGACATAGGCCGTAAACAAACCCGTTTAAGGGAATTACAGCGCGAAGTGGAATCCAATCAGCGCATCTATGAGACATTCTTTAACCGTTTTAAAGAGGCTAACGAAGCGGCAGAAATAGGTTCGTCCAATATTCGTTTTGTGGATAAGGCCAGCCAGCCTATTGCCCCGATCAAACCAAACAAAAGATTGCTAATACCGCTAACTTTTGTCGCCATGCTGTTTTTAGGGGTATTGATAGCCATCTATTTGGATTATCTGGATGCCACCATTAAATCACCTGAAGATATTGATAAAAAACTCGATAGGCCGTTCCTTGGGGCTGTACCGTTTATTGCAGATATGAAGGATAAGGAGGGCGCGATTGGCACATACTTGTCAAATAATCCACGCAGCTCTTTTGCCGAATCGATCAGGACAATACGCACAGGATTGGTGTTGTCGGCATTGGATAGTGACCATCATATCTGGATGGTCACGTCATCCTTCCCAGGCGAAGGCAAGACCACCACGTCCATGAACTTGGCCGAATCCTTGGCACAATTGGATGAAGAAAATAGGGTGTTGCTGATAGAAGTTGACCTACGCCGACCTACCTTTAAAAAACGCTTCAATTTACCTGCACGTAGCTTGGGGCTAACCCACTTGTTAGCAATGAATGCCCAATTGGAAGAATGCGTGTACCCTGTTAACAACACCCGCTTGGATATATTGCCCGCAGGCATGCCGCCACCGAACCCATTGGAATTGTTGGCATCCCGCGCCTTTGTCAAATTGCTGGATGATTTGGAAAAACGTTATAAATACATTATTTTGGATGCACCCCCAGTGAATGCGGTCAGTGACGCGCAATTATTGGCTCAACATGTCAGGTCAGTCATTTATGCGGTCAAATCCGACTCCACGCCGGTTAAAGATGTTATGAGCGGACTGCGGACATTGGAACGTTTTGGCGCACCTTTAGCGGGCATAGTGTTGACACAATTGGATGTTGAAAAAATAAACCGTTATGGCACTGGCAAGTATTCGGGTTATTATTATTACCAATCAGCTTATGCGAATGAACAGGACGATGCCCAGAATTAATGGCCAGCAAGACGTTAACGCCGGGCAAATGAAGCCTAACTAAAACATATTTAAGGTTAATCCGGTTCGTCCAAAAGCTTTTAACAGGTGGTTCATAAAAAGATAGAGGTGACTGTATGATTGATCTACATTGCCATATGTTGCCGGGTATTGATGACGGCCCAAAAGATATGCAGCAATCGCTGGCTATGGCGCGCTACGCGGTTGATCACGGCATTAAGCGTTGCGTATTGACACCGCACATACAGCCAGGTTGGTATGATAACGATTACAAGATAATTGCGGCAGTTTTTGAAAACTTTAAAGCCGAATTGTCACGTGAGGGCATTCCACTGCAAATAGGCATGGCGGCTGAGGTGCGCGTTTGCGGCGAATTGCCCATCATGATTAGCCAAAACAAAATTCCCTTTCTGGGTGAATGGCAAGGTAAAAAAGTCATATTACTTGAGTTTCCGCATGAAAATGTTCCGGTTGGTGTCGATAAATTAGTTGACTGGTTAATTGCAAAAGATATTTTGCCGCTTATCGCGCATCCGGAACGCAATCAGGCCATTGTCAAGCAACCCAACAAAATCCAGCCGTTTTTGGACAAAGGTTGCCTGCTGCAGTTGACGGCAGATTCTATAACTGGCTTGTTTGGTGAGGAAAGCCAAAAATGTGCTTTGGATTTTATACGCAAAGATATGGCTTTTATTATTGCTTCCGATGCCCATAATTTGCACAAACGTAAGCCCGATTTACAAGCGGTGAAAACCTTTTTAATGTCCATCGCCACTGAACAGCAAATTGACAAATTGCTGGTGGACAACCCTTCCCAACTGATTTCAGGCATTCACTAATGCCAATAGAGCCTTCTTCTATAATCTGGAATCGTGGTGTGTATGCCTTGTTAAGCATGGCTGCAATGGCTTTGGCGTTTGTTTGTTTCCAATGGTCGTCAGCGGATATAACCATTTATAAAATAGATAATTTTTTAGATAAGGAATATTTTAAGCCAGTATCGGATAACAATGCTGATGAGTGGCGTGAAAAAAGACTGCGGTTGGAAAACACCTTGGCATCACGTTCGGATAGTGCCTATTATTACGCTAATGCCGAACGTTTTTACCAATTACTTGATACGCTAGAAAGCAAGTCACCAGCGTTAATCCAAAAATTGGGTTGGCAAGCTAATGAACAAAAAGCCTTGGACTATGCCCGTTTGGCCTTGCAAATCAGACCTTCCTCGGCTTTCCTCTGGAAAGAGGTGGTCTTGAGCGATGTGGCATTGAAACAATACGGCAAAGAATTGAACGGTGCTTTTGAAAGGGCAGTTAGCTTAGATGCTTGGAATAAACAACTGCTGTTTAACATGATCAAGCTAGGTTTGGATAACTGGGATCATATCGATATGCCAGCACAGTTTTCTGTCATGCTTGCAATGGATCATTTAATTGCCATCGATGAGCAGTACAGATTGTTACATAACGGTAATTCGGCAATTAAGTCTGCGCTTATCCTGACCGCCCTTACAGCGGTCAAGGCGTGTCCTATCGATAATCAGCTTAAGGCAAAGTTGCCCAAGTTCGATGTTTTCTGCAATACCCGCAACCTTAAGTAAAAATTAGGCAGGTTTGTCAATTATAATTTCCATCGCAAATTCTGCAAACACCATGACTAAAATCCCCGTTGGTATCAGTAGTTGCCTTATCGGCGAGCGGGTTCGCTTTGATGGTGGCCATAAACGCGATGCGTATATCATGGGTACGCTGGGCGAATATTTCGATTTTCGGCCGTTTTGTCCGGAAGTGGCGATAGGCTTAGGCATTCCCCGCCCCACTATCCATTTAGTTAAAATTGCCGGACAAATCCGTTGTGTAGGTGTCAAAAATCCAGAATTGGAAGTCACCAGCCAGTTGCGTGATTATGCGCAGCAAGTTACCCCGCAACAGACAGATTTATGCGGTTATATCGTCAAAAAAGATTCCCCAAGCTGTGGTATGGCGAGGGTAAAGGTTTTTACCAACGGGCAACCGCACAAAGAAGGGGTGGGTCTTTATACGGAAGTGCTGATTAATAATTACCCATTACTGCCGGTGGAAGAAGAAGGCCGTTTGGGAGATGCTGGGCTACGCGAGAATTTTATCCAGCGGGTCTATGTGTTGCACCGCTGGAAGGTGTTATTGGCAGAAGGGTTGACCCTTAACAAACTGATGCATTTTCATGCCCGTCATAAGCTGATCATCATGAGCCACGGCGATTACCGTGGACTCGGCCAATTGCTGGCAAGTGCCAGCCAAGACAACCTTGACGAAGTGGCAAGCAGTTATATTGCGCAACTGATGCCATTGCTAAAAAAAGTCGCCAGCCGTGCTAGCCATGTCAATGTGCTGCAACATATTCAAGGCTATTTAAAGAAAGAATTAGATAGTGATGACAAGGAGGAGCTGTGCGAGATCATCGAGCGTTACCGCATTGGCGAAGTACCCTTGATTGTGCCTTTGACCCTATTAAAACATCACTTCCGCAAGTTCCCTGACCCCTACATAGATGATTCCTATTACCTGTCGCCTTATCCGCAACAGATGCAATTGACCAATGCGTTGTAATTTTTAAATGGCGAACATCCTTATTGTCGGTTGTGGCGCAGTGGGTGGGCAATTGGCGCATAATTTGGCGCAGCAAGGGCACACTGTGACGGGCATAAAACGTAGTCCACGTACCAACAATGCTGACAGTGCCGTCCGAATGGTCGCGGCAGATATAAGCCAAGCTAGCACGCTCGCTAAAATAGCCAATGATTTTGACCGGTTGGTATTTGCGGTCTCCACCGATGGGCGTACTGAAGCGAGCTATAAAAGTGTCTATCAAGCCGGACTGGATAATGTGTTGGCTAAATTCCCA
>CAIYOW010000012.1 GCA_903927955.1 uncultured Methylococcaceae bacterium
ATTTGTTGGCTGAAGTGAAGGCGGTGACGGGCGGTAAGGATGAGTGAGCCTCATCAACTGCGCCTGATCTTTTTATGCGTTTTATCGCCTCTTTGGAGTCTTTATGAAACAACAAACCTTTGAACCCGTTACCGATGCGGTCGTTTTACGCGAAGCTATGGATATGATGGCCATAGGCAATGTTGCAGTTCACCGCGCCCAAGCCACCAACCGTGCTTTGGGGATACCTAATTATTATTCAATCGGTGGTCATGTGGTCTCGGATAGGGACATCGATAATAAAAACATAACATCAAAGCCTTGATTAATGATGGGGCTATCGAGCGAATGTATGTCTTTGAACAGGTTTTAGCATGAGCCTACAACGTATATCCGATTCACTAACAACCCTGTTTGCTGCACAGCCCATCGTGTTTTGGCATGATCCAGAGGGCGAGTTTCTAGCGACCCTAGATAATCTCGTGCTGGATCATGTCAATCTTGTCCGCTTGCATGAAACGCCCGCGCTACAAGTCAAAATCGATATTGAGCGCCAACAAGGCCAGTGCTGGCTGTTGTACAGCACCCAGCCCGAACCTGATCCTGATGTCGATTGGTTATTAGATATTCGCTTGCGTAGCCAATCTTTTAAAGCCGATGCAACATCCATTTTATTGGATGATTTAGGGCTGGCTGCGCAAACCCTGCGCGGGCATTTAAAAGCACGGGAGAAATTCTTGCGCTCATCAGCACGGCTTGAACGCTTAAAAAAGCAGGTGCTTGCCAGCGACAATGCCGATGACCTGGACCGGAAAATGTTGGCGGTGTTGGTGCGGGCTGAGCAGCCGGAACTGTTTGCTATCTTGCTGCGTTTGTTCGTGGCTTTCGTGCAGGATGGTGACGTTGACCTGAATGCCCCGCCGAAAATATGGCAGGACATTATTGCCACTGATCTGGAGGCCGCCTTTTGGCAGCTGGTAAAAATACACTTAGGTTATGCAGAAGCGCAACCCAGTTTGCGTGATCTGTTGTTGCGTATTTTGGTGACCGATTTTTCCCGCTTAATCATTGCCAAGCCGGTCGGGGCACTGCAACATTTTGTGTTGCCAGAACGTCATTTTGCCGCTAATGCGTCGGTTTTTGCGTCGCGCTGGCGTTCGGATATGGCGTATTATGCCAGCTACCACCTGATAACCGCGGCGCTTGCCCGGGATTTGGATTTGACCCAACTGTTGGGCGGTTTGTCCGCCGATAATTTAGCCGAAGTGATGACGTTTGAAGAGGTTGAACGCCGGATTATCAGTGATTTGAAAGATAGGGTGTTGGCTGGGGCAGGGGCGGCCCATGATGCGGTGCTGGCCTTGATTGCCAGACGTAGGGATGGCCATTGGGCCAATCCAATGTTGGCGAACACCCATGATGTCCACCGGGCCTTAGCCGCCAGTTATGATGCCTTGGAAGCCGCCATCCATTTTTTGGCATTGAAAGACCAGTATCAGGACGGTTTTAGTTTTGCCTCACCAGAGGCGGGGTTTTTGGCTTATCAAACGGGCTTGTTCCGGTTTGACCAACACTACCGGCATTTTAACCGGGCCTACGAATTAGTTGAGCCAATGGGTTGGTCAGTCCTGCATGAATTGAAACAGCGTATTGAAGCGGCCTACTCAGGCTGGTTTATGCCCCAGCTCAGTTCGGCTTGGGGCAAAATTTTGGAAGGCGGGGCAGGCTTGTTGGCATCTTGGCAGTTAGCGGGGGTCATTAATCAGCAGCACTTTTTTGATAAAGTGGTGCTGCCGTTATCCGATGCGGGTGCAAAGCGGGTGTATGTCATCATCTCTGATGCGTTCCGCTATGAGGTGGCCGAAGAGTTGCTTCAAGCCATTAATAGTCACAGCCGGATCAAGGCGGCACTCGCCAGTATGCTAGGCGTATTGCCCAGTTATACCGGTTTGGGCATGGCCGCCTTACTGCCCCATCAACAGTTGGCTTATAAAATTAACAGCAATCTGGAGCTTATCGCGGATGGCAAGCCGGTCGCCACCACGGAACAGCGCGGCGCTTATTTGGAGCGGTATGCCGGGGCGGCCATTAAGGCTGAAGATTTGTTGGCGCTGGGCAAGGATAAAGGCCGCGAATTTGTCCGCGACCGTCGGCTTATTTATATTTACCATGACCGCATTGATCTGATTGGCGACAAACAATCTTCCGAAACCAAGACTTTTGAAGCCGCCGCCGATACCGTCATTGAACTGGCGCAATTGGTCAAATTTATCGTCAATGGCCTGAATGGCTATAACGTGCTGGTGACTGCTGACCACGGTTTTATCTATCAGGCGTCGGCTTTGGCAGAAGCCGATAAATCGGCATTGCCCGACAAGCCTGAAGGCATCTTACTGGCTAAAAAACGCTATCTGTTGGGCCAAGGATTGGGCGGCAATGATAAGGTTTGGGCGGGCAATACCGCAGCGACAGCAGGGACTGGCCGGGACGGCAGTTTGGATTTTTGGTTGCCTAAAGGCACCAACCGCTTTCATTTTGCGGGCGGCGCGCGCTTTGTGCATGGCAGTGCCATGCCCCAAGAGATTGTCGTGCCAGTGCTTACTGTCCGTGCCACCGAAGCGCAATCGGCCAAAACCAAGGTGGTGGCTATCAGCTTGCTTGGGGCATCCAATAAGGTTGTCACCAATACCCAACGTTTTGAGTTTATCCAGCATGAGGCGGTGTCCGAACGGGTCTTGCCACGCACCTTGGTGGTTTGTTTGCGTGATGGCGACCAGCCTATCAGTAATGAACAGGCCGTGACCTTTGATAGCCATTCGCAATTGTTGGACGAGCGCAAACGTTCGGTATTGCTGACGGTGTTGTCAGGGTCGTATGACCGCAATAAAGAGTATTTTTTGATTGCCCGCGACGCAACAACCAAAGTGGAGGCGCTGCGGGTTGCGTTGCAAGTTGATTTGGCCTTCAGCAACGATTTTTAGGATGGATAATGGATAGTAATACCCCCCCTGACGGCACAGACAGCAGTCTGGATGCTTTATTAAATAGGACCTTTGCCGGTAAGGTTGTCCGTAAGGATTTGACCAAGCTGATCAAGGAAGGCGCCAATGTGCCGGTGTATGTGCTGGAATATTTGCTGGGCATGTATTGCGCCAGTGATGACGAACAAACCATTCAGGCCGGATTGATAAGTGTGAAGCGCATTTTGGCGGATAATTATGTGCGCCCTGATGAAGCTGAAAAGATCAAATCCAAAATCAGGGAGAGCGGCAGCTATAAAGTGATTGATAAGGTCACCGTTAAGCTTAATGAGCGGCGTGACGTTTACCAAGCCATTTTGTCCAATCTGGGTGTTAAGGGCGTTGAAATTTCTGACCGCTTGGTCAAGGACTATGAAAAGCTGTTGGCGGGCGGTATCTGGTGCATCATTACGCTGCATTATGTATTTGAGGAGGGGCAGGCCGGATCGCCTTTCCAGATCACTGAACTAAAACCTATCCAAATGCCCAATATGGATATGGATGCCTTGTTTGAAGGACGCAAGGCATTTACTGCCGGGCAATGGCTGGACGTTTTGTTGCGCTCGACCGGTATGGAGCCTGCACATTTTACTGAGCGGGCAAAATGGCATTTGCTGGCGCGTATGATCCCGTTTGTTGAGAACAATTATAATGTGTGTGAATTGGGGCCACGTGGCACAGGCAAAAGCCATATCTATAAGGAGGTCAGCCCTAACAGCATTCTGGTTTCGGGCGGACAAACAACTGTCGCAAACCTGTTTTATAACCTCGGCAGGCAAAGTATCGGCTTAGTGGGTTTATGGGATGTCGTGGCGTTTGATGAGGTGGCCGGCATTTCCTTTAAGGACAAGGATGGCATCCAAATAATGAAAGACTATATGGCCTCCGGTTCGTTTGCCAGAGGTCGGGATGCTATTGTTGCGTCGGCCAGTATGGTGTTTATTGGCAATATTAACCAAGCCGTTGATACCTTGGTCAAAACCAGCCATTTGTTGACGCCGTTCCCGGATGTGATGATTGACACGGCATTTTTTGACCGCTTCCATGCCTATATCCCTGGCTGGGAAATAGCCAAAATGCGCCCGGAATTTTTCACTGACCAATATGGCTTTATTGTCGATTATTTGGCTGAGTTTATGCGCGAAATGCGTAAGCGCAGTTTTGCTGATGCTATCGACAAGTATTTTAAGTTGGGCAATAACCTAAACCAACGCGACACTATTGCGGTCAGGCGCACCGTGTCGGGTTTGTTAAAACTGCTCTATCCGCATGGCGATTATGACAAGGCTGCTGTTGCGCAATGTCTGGAGTACGCATTGGAAACCCGCCGCCGAGTGAAGGAACAATTAAAAAAGATAGGCGGCATGGAATTTTTTGACGTGCATTTTAGCTATATTGACCAAGAAACCTTGGAAGAAATATTTGTCAATGTCCCCGAGCAAGGTGGCGACAAACTTATGCCAGAAGGCGCGTTAAAAGCGGGCGTGCTGCACACCATTGCCCAAGGGGTCAAAGGTCATTTGGGGCTGTTCAGAATTGAGACGCAAATGACTGCCGGTAATGGCAAATTGAACCTGTCCGGTTTTGGCAGCAACAGCCAAGCCAAAGAAGCCATCAAAGTCGGTTTTGATTATTACAAAGGCAATATTTCCAGAGTCAGTGGTTCTGCCAGAGCGGCAGACCAAGACTATCATTTGCACCTGATTGAATTGCACAACAGCGGGCCATCGCTGGCGCTAACAATGGCCGGCTTTATTGCTTTTTGTTCAGGTATCCTCAATAAGCCAGTGCAAAGCCAGATGGTCATCCTCGGCACGATGACGTTGGGCGGGAATATTATCTCCGTTGAAAACTTGGCGGAAACCTTGCAAATGGCTTTTGATTCAGGTGGCAAGCGGCTGTTGCTGCCAATGGCGAGTGTCAGTGACATTCCAACTGTCAGGGGTGAATTGTTCGCCAAATTCCAAACCAGCTTTTATTCCGATCCGATTGATGCCGTGTTTAAGGCATTGGGGGCTGAATAAAATCCACATCCGCCATAAGTTGCTGGGCTACCTAACGCGGGATGATATTGCCATTGGCATCAGACAGTACAATTTCCACACGGCGGTTCAATTGGCGGCCTCCGGCGTTATCATTGCTGGCAATGGGAGAGCTTTCCCCATAGCCGCGCGTAGTGACGCGGTCACCACCAATATCTGCGTTGGATAAGGCGGCTTTTACCGAATAGGCACGGCGTTCTGACAAGTCTTGATTATGTTCATCGCTGCCCGTACTGTCGGTGTGGCCTTCCACGGACACTTTGTATTCGGGGTACTGCGACAAAAAAGCCGCCAGTTTTTGCACAGTGCGGACACCGTTAGATTTTAACTGGGCTTTGTCAACGTTAAACAACACATCGCTTAACGTGATAACCATGCCCCGGTCAGTCTTCTTGGCGTTCAATTCATCAAGCTGGCGTTGTTGTTCGGCAATCAGGGCATGGTCGCGCGACAATTCGGCATCCCTGGCACCAAGACGCACTTCGTTGCGGTTGGCACTGGCATTGTTCACGGCCAATTCAGCGGTTTTGCGTTTGCCAACTTGTTCAGCAATGCCGACTTGTTGATTGCCAAGATAAGCCAGATGATTGACAGTGCCTTCTTCTTCGTCATTGGCTAATGCTGCTTCTGCTTTGTCTAGGGTGACGTTAGCGGCTTGCAGTTCCAATGCCGCCTGATTGGTAACTTCAGGGTTGCTACGGGCAACGTTAAAATGACTGTCGGCGGCATCTAATGTGTCATTTTGTGGTGCGGAACTACAGCCGGACAGTATCGCAATAGCGATTAGGGTCATCGGGAAATAGAGATTTTTTTGCATGATAAGCTCGATGTGGGGTTATTGGGCGTTACGGTCAAGTTCTTGACGTAACACGCGGTTATCTTCCTGCAGTGCCCCCGCCGCTTTTTGGGCTTTGCTGGTGCGGGCGGTCGCGGCGGCAAGCTGGGCATCTACTTGCGCTTGTTCCGCCTGTTGGCGGGCGTTGCTATAGTCTTCTGCCGTCATTGCCCGTTCGGCGGCATCCATTTTGTCCATTGCCGATTTCAGCAGTAGCGGTGCGAATTCGTTACTGCCTGCGCTATTGGCATTGTCGACCGCCGCTTTAGAAACGGCCATTTGTTCAACGGGTGGCGGCACACTGGCGCAACTGGCTATCACCAGAACAGTAGCCGTAATGATGGGCAAGACACTGGTTTTGGGGGGCATTAATTTTTTCATGTTGTTATATCCATTGGGGTTAAACATCAGACGCAACCAGTAGAATAGTCGGGTTGCGACAGTTGCAGTTTGCTAATCGACAATCCATGAAAGTGCGCTTAGAAAACCATTGGTTTCAAGAACCATTGGTCATGATTAGACGCTTTTTCTTAGCTTATGACAGTGCGCTAACGCACATAGATAGTGTCGTGGGGCACAAAAAACAGCCGCTGCCAGTTAAGCCTGGCCCTCTACAATGCCTGGGAGGTGGCTGTTTTTAGAAAAAAGAAACCCGCCATGACGGCGGGTTTTAAAGCCACCCAAAACGGTGGAGGGGTCTAGCGGCTAATGATTTCTTTGTATCCACATTAGATGACTAAGAGATAGCTGACTAAAAGCCATGTCGATTAATCTCAACAATCAAAAAAAGGAAACGGTTTTCCGCACGGTTGGGATAAAAATCAATTTTCAATCCAGATCAGTTCAACGCGACGGTTTTCCGCTTTGCCTGCTTCGGTGCTGTTGTCGGCAATCGGGTGTTCTTCGCCGAAGCCGGTTGCGCGTAGGCGATTTTGCACGCCGTGGGCTTTCAGGTATTCAACCACTGAAGCGGCACGGCGTTGTGACAGTTTCATGTTATAAGCATTAGAGCCTTCACTGCTGGTATGGCCTTGTACTTCAATATCATTTTTCTGCGCGTTAATGGCCAAGCTTTGGGCAACATCATTAAGCAATTCTTTGGCGTTCAGGGTCAACACGGCAGAGTCAAAATTAAAGTGCTCGCCTTTCAGCACTAGCTTGACCGGGCAGCCTGAACGGTCAACCTGGCTGTTTGCAGGCGTTGTAGGACACTGGTCAACACAATTGTTGATACCATCATGGTCATCATCCAGCGTACTGCAATCCGGCGTGGCTGCAACGGCAGCCGCCACAACGGGTGCTTCAGTTTGCGCGACATAGCTAGGTTTGGCGCCAAACGGAATCACAAAACCCACATTGATGACCATGTCACCAAACTCTGTTGTACCACTTTGCACATGATCTTGATTGTTGTTATAGCGGTAACGCACATCGCTGCGTAGCAAGAAATTGTTGCTCACCTCGTAGCTAAGGCCCAAACCACCTTCGGCGAGAAAACCTATGGAATTATTCTTGTTAAAACGTGTGTCCATGCCGCCGACCGCTATCACCGCATACGGCGACAGTGTTTGACGGGTAAAGTAGTATTGCAAATCAAACGTGCCGCCCGCCAACGTCCAATCCCTTTTGGCGTTTGCCGGGTGGTCACCGTCCAGGCCATTGTAAAAACCTCTCACTTCAAGGTTAAGGTATCTGTTAATCATCTTACCCACACCCAAGCCGCCGCCCCAGCCATCATTGGCGCGGCGGTCATTGTCAGTGTAGATGTACGTTCCAAATGGCGAGATGTACCAACGGTTGTCTGCGGGTTGGTTGGCAGCGTGTGCAAGCGGCAAAAGGCCTACACTGGTGAGTGTGGCAAAGGTGAGCAAGCTTTTTTTCAACATAATATTTCCTTAGACGTAGTAAAAAACGGAAGCCCGTAAAACAAGTTAATAAAACAAGTTATACGAAGCCGACCATTGAGAATGCAGGTGTAACACAGTGGGTTTTTTTATTCTGGTTGAAGTGCGCCCAGCAACAACGCCCTTGGGTGGTTTTGCATGCCGATATTGTGGATGACAATTGGGCAGCTAGCGGCATAGTCAAAAAGCTGTTTCAGGTAATTGGAATTGTTAAATATCTTGTGGTCAGATTAACTTTAACAGGGGTATTTGTCCGTGCGTTTGCGCACATAGCTAACGCTTTAAGGAAATATGGGTTGGATTTTACTGATTGATGTTGCGTGCGGCAGGCATTCTAGGCAAACGCGGTATCGTCCAGATAAGCGTGCGGGGCGAAGGCTGGCTCTGGCTTGCAAATCCTGCGTCCAGCTTAATATATTTGGCTTTATGTACGTTAGCGTACCGTTTGGAAGGGGGGCTGCCATTACACTACTATTCAGCTTTTACGTTAAGCGCCAAACGCACACCCATAGCCCTAATGCGGCGCTGTTGACACGTAAAGCCAGTGTTTTTATTTTGTTCATCACAGCCACAAGCCATTAAGGAAAATATCATGGAAACAGTAGACAACGCCTTCACCACAGCGCATGAAGTGGTCGATAAAATCGCATCAGCAGCTGGTCACGCAGCCGATGCGCTGGATGCAAAAGGCGAACAATTGAAAAACGCCGAACATTGCATGGTAAACCAATGCAATGGTTACATCCGTAGCAATCCGATTGCTTCGATAGGCATTGCCGTCGCGGCCGGTTTTATGTTGAGCCGATTGTTGGGTAGCCGTTAGTCCGGCAATCCCAACTGACTCTAAGTCCTAAGCTATTTTGATACAAGCAGCCAAGCCAATCATGATGTCAAGCGAAGGAGAAAATCAGCAGGCCAACATTAAGGAAGAACTCGAATCTTTATGGGCGGCGTTACAGGGCTTAGGCTATGACCGCTTCCAACTCGCCGCCTTAGAAACACGGCGGGCAGGTGAGAGCCTCGTAACTATGCTTATACTTGGGGTAATGGTTGCTGTTTTATTGATTGCCGCATGGTTGGGCATTCTCGCTGGTGCTGTCTTGGCTTTAATAGGGCAGGGGGTATCGGTCAGTAGCGCGGTGTTGGCAGCGGTTGCCGTCAATGTAATGCTGGTGTTGTTTCTGGTCGGTGTACTGCGCCGCAAAAGCCGCTTTTTACAATGGCCAGCCTGCTTGCACAGCCTGCGTCAGCAACCGCTAAAACAGCCTAATAACCAATCATTAAACCTATGATGTTTATATCTAAAAGCCATAAGTCGCGGACACTCTCCGCGCAAATTCGTGCCGCTGAACAGCGCGTGTCTGACCGCCAGCGGCAAATTGCTGTTCATGCCACAACGATCACGCAAAAAGTCGAACGCCAAATGAGCCAGCCGCCCAATTTATTGTTAGCGGGTGGCATCGGTTTTATCCTAGGCGAGGTCACTCAAAAAGCCCCTGTCATGACGTGCAAAAATGGTGACGCCACGCCGCCCGCACCGCTGAAAATTGCCATGAATCTATTGGCCTCGCTTCAGGCGGTGTACGCTTTTCTGCCCTTGGCGTTGCTAGTGATAACGGCGCTTGAATCCAAACCAGCGCAAGCTGAATCAGGGCTAAAAGAAACTAACAAAAACCGTTAGCAACCTATTTTAAGCGTTAGATAAAATATTGCTAGTGGTCAAGTGCTAATGGCGGGTGCTGTGGCGGAGCGCGACACCTATCCAACAGGCATTAGCCTTATCCACTACTACAAGTTTTGTTCGTTACCGTACCGACAGTATTAAGGTTTGGCATTAAGCTATTTCCCCATGACTGCTAAGCGTGTTTTACACAGATAACCCTTCGGTCAAATCCCCCCTGATACAGAGATAATCATGAAAACTAAAAATGAATATATAGATAGTCTGGCGGCAGAGCTAAAAGAGTGGTCGGCGCAGCTCGACTTATTGACCGCCAAAACGGAGCAATCCGCCGGCATGGTAAAACTTAAATACACGCAAGAACTGAATTCGGTGCGCGCCCATCAGCAAGCGGCAACGGTGAAGATGCATGAGCTGGAAACGGCCAGTGATGGAGCATGGGAACAAGCGAAGATCACGGCAGATAAAGTTTGGGATGATCTTAGGACAGGGCTTGCCAGTGCCTCCGCTAAATTTAAATAGTTTTACGCATAGCGCTTAACATCAACATCAACCACAGAAAAACCTATGACGCTTGCATTAGAACCCGTATTGGCGTTAGTGATAGGTATCTTGATTTTGATAATACCCAGATTTTTAAATTACTTCGTTGCGGTGTATTTAATCGTGCGGGGTATTTTAGGATTAATGCCGATTACTTTAGTTTGAGCCAATACCTCTTTTGTCACAGAACCATTCTGCCGTGTATTGGCAAGGTGCGGTTTCGTCAGAGAGGACACCACACCGGCACTTAACCGGTTCTGCCTTATTTTGCTATCTCAGGAATTTTACCATGTCACTTGGCACTTTATTATTAATCATTATTATCCTTATGCTTATCGGTGTGATCCCAACGTGGCCACATAGCCGTAACTGGGGTTATGCCCCTAGTGGTGGTCTAGGGCTGGTTTTTCTCATTATTTTAGTATTGGTCTTATTGGGTAGAATTTAGCGTTCCATCGTTCGGGCTCAGCGGCGGCCCTTGGGCTCAAATACCTTATCTAAAGTCAATAATCCATGATAAAGCGTAATGCTAAAAAAAGACGTGCCAGCATCCCCCACCCGGGTGGAGAAGAACCGATACGCTTTGAATTGTTCAGCACCGAGCGCTTAGAACAACACGCGGTCAGTCTGGCGCAAGCGCAAAAAGTCAGTCTACAAAAACAAGGCTACAAATTGCTCCCCCGTGTTGACGACAATGCTCAAGTCTTGCTTGAAGCTTATCAAGCCGTGGCCAAGGCGGTGCGTGAGCAACATGCCATTACCCCAGCGGCAGAATGGTTGCTGGATAATTTCCATATTATCAAAGCCCAAGTCAGCGATATTCAGAGTGATTTGCCGGAAAGCTATTATTTGGAATTGCCCAAATTAGCTGATGGTGTGTTGGTGGGATTTCCGCGCGTCTACGGTATTGTGTGGGCTTTGGTCGCGCATACCGACAGTCGCTTTTCAGCCGAATTGCTGACTCATTTTGTCCAATCTTATCAATCTATTGAACATCTTACCTTAGGTGAGTTATGGGCAATTCCAATCACCTTGCGTATGTTGATGGTCGATAATTTGCGGCGGATTGCGGTGCGCGTGATGGCTTCGCAAACCGGTCGGAAATTGGCGGATGATTTTGTCGATCACATCGAACAAATCGCAGCGTTGACCGATCAGCCGGATGAAGTTTTTCCAGCCGGGAGTTTGCCGGAAGATGCTTTGCGCCAGTCCTACGCGGTACAAATCCTGCAACGTTTGCATGATCCGCATTCTGGGGCGATGCCATCGTTGGCGTTTTTGAATGACTGGCTCAACAGCAAAAACCTTAGTTTGGACGATGTGGTGCATTTGGAACATGCCGAGCAAATTGCCGATAACGCAACGGTGCGTAACATTATCACCAGTATGCGTTTGATTGCGGCCTTTGACTGGTCGTTATTTGTGGAAAACGTGAGCTTAGTGGATGCCTGTTTGCGTAGCCATGAAGGTTATATGGACATGGATTTTCTTACCCGTGACCGTTATCGTCACGCCATTGAAGATTTGGCCAAACATTCACCGCATTCCGAATTGTCGATTGCCCAGCAGGTGCTGGTCAAAACTCAGGCAAGTGGTGTACAAGCCACCACTAACCGACGTTTGCAAGACCCTGGTTTTTATTTGCTGGGCGCAGGCCGGTATGGCTTTGAACAAGCCGTGAATTACCAAAGCACATTCTGGCAACGCTGTTTAAGGACAACCATTGCCCATGCCGAATGGGACTATATGGGTGGTTTGCTGCTGTTGACAGGTCTGTTGTTAGCCTTGCCTTTATCTTTAAGTTTCGCCGCTGGCCTTAGTGAATTACCATTGGCTTTGCTGGCCTTATTTGGCTTATTCCCCGCCTCTGATATAGCCGTGGCTTTAGTCAATCGGCTCATTATTGCAGGCTTGCCGCCTCGGCATTTGCCGCGTTTGGAATTAAAAGACGGTGTGCCGCAAGCTTTAAGCACTTTCGTGGTAGTGCCAACGCTGTTTACCAGTAAATCCAGCGTGAACAAGCAAATCGAGCAAATGGAAGTGCGTTACCTCGCCAATCCCGAAAACCATGTCTATTTTGCCTTGTTGTCGGATTGGGCGGATGCCGACCAAGAAACCCAAGTTAATGATCGGCAATTGCTTGACACCGCCATTGCTGGTGTCGATGCGCTGAATAACAAATACGGTGGGCAACGCTTTTTTGTCTTCCATCGTAAGCGCTTATGGAACGCCAGTGAAGGCAAATGGATGGGTTGGGAGCGCAAGCGCGGCAAGCTGCATGAATTCAACCGCTTGTTGCGCGGTGCGACGGACACGACTTTTTTGCCAATTGCGGACAAAGCCGCCACTACGCCACAGGGCATTTGCTATGTCATCACCTTAGATGCCGATACCAAATTGCCAATGGGTGTGGTCAATCAATTGGTCGGTGTTGCCGCACATCCACTCAATCAACCGGTGTTTGATGCTGAATGCCAATGTGTCGTGGAAGGTTACAGCATACTTCAGCCGCGTGTTACACCGACTTTGCCGCTACGTCAGGAACATTCGATGTTCCATCAGATTTTTGCCGGTACTTCCGGCACCGATGCTTATTCTAGTTCAGTGTCCGAGGTGTATCAAGATTTGTTTGCCCTCAGTACCTACAGCGGCAAAGGTTTATATCATGTCGATAGCTTCGAGGCAGCGCTGGCAGGGCGCGTGCCAGACAACACCCAACTCAGCCACGATTTGTTCGAAAGCGTCTACGCCCGTTGCGCCTTAGTCAGTGATATTGAGTTTTTTGAAGAATTCCCATCGCATACTGACGTTGCTGCGTCGCGCGAACACCGCTGGGTGCGGGGTGATTGGCAATTGTTGCCGTGGATTTTTGGCCACGGTGGCAAAGGGATGCCGATGATCGGGCGTTGGAAAATGCTCGATAATCTGCGCCGTTCTTTGTCTGCACCGGCTAGTTTTGCCTTACTGGTGCTTATTTGGGCCATACCTGGCGCCCCTTTGCCGATATTGATGGGCTTTGTCCTAGTGGCTTTGGCGTTTCCGGCCTTATTGACTATTGCCTGTGAATTTACCTTACCACGTCGCGGCATTTCACTATTTACCCACATCAGTACGGCTGTTGAAAATATGCTCTGGGCTATTGTGAATAGTCTTGTGGCCTTGACCTTGTTGTCACAGCACGCTTGGCAAATGCTACATGCCATCAGTTGCACTTTGATACGCCTGTTTATCACCCGTCGGCAATTGCTGAAATGGGTCACGGCCTTACAAGCCAAAGATGCCTCTGGTAACGCACTCAAAAGCCTTGTCCGGCCCTTATTGGGTTCGTCTATTGTTGCACTGGGGTCAGCGTTGCTGGTATTCGTGTTTAATCCGGCTGGCATTGATATCGCCATGCCCTTTTTATTGCTCTGGTGGCTTGCGCCCTTTGCGGCCCGCGCCCTAAGTTTGCCGCCATTACTGGATACTTCCGAATCACTATTGTCTGGTGATAGTGCGGAAATGCGCTTAATTGGTCGGCGGATATGGCGATTTTTTACCACTTTTGTCACCGCCCAAGAAAATTATTTGCCACCGGATAATTTCCAAGAAGACCCCGAATCGGTCATCGCCCATCGCAGTTCGCCAACTAATTTTGGTTTGTATCTGCTATCAGTCATCGCAGCGCGTGATTTCGGTTGGTTGGGTTTGATGGATAGCATTACGCGCTTGGAATTAACACTGGCGACGCTCAACGGGTTGCCGCGTTTGCACGGGCATTTTTATAACTGGTACGACACCCAAAATTTGCAAGTATTAGAACCTCGCTATATTTCCACGGTGGACAGCGGCAATTTGGCAGGACATTTACTGACGCTATCGGAATCTTGCCAAGAATTGCTCAATAGCCCGTTGGTGTTGCCCAACGCCTTGCTTGGTTTGGCAGACACCCAGCAACTTTTACTCAATGCGCTCGCCCATATCACCGATGACAAGCGGACACTCACTGTCACACTGAAAGAATTACAGCAAAAAACTCTCGCTATTGGTGAGCTGTTAGAAAGCCATCCGGTTGATCAGGATAGCTGGGGGCGATTATGGCGGCAATTGACGCCTGATACCGAATCCTTATACGATTTGGCGCGGGCTTATGCAGTCGAGCGAGGCGAGATGCCCGGCAGCGAAGTGCTGGCATGTGCCAAACTGCTCCGTAATGACACCCGTTCCCACGCTTTGGACATTAATACCTTGCTGCCTTGGCTACTGGTTGCCAATGGTGTTGCCAAAACAGATCAATCTCCCAGCCAAGTACTAAGCTCAGCAACACCATTGAATGCTATGGCAGGTGTATACCAGCAGATTTTGGTCGATTTGCAGGCCATAAAACACCCCTCAGTAGAGCCAAACCCATTGCAATTGCAGCTGGAGCAAGCCAAAAACAAAGCCGTCTCCCTGACCGTGCGTTTGGAAAACTTGCTGACGCAAGTGGAAAAACTGTTTCAGGAAATGGATTTTGCTTTTCTCTATGACAAAGAATGCCACTTATTTTCAATTGGTTATCGCGTTAACGAAGGTCTATTAGACCCCAGTTATTACGATTTGCTGGCATCGGAAGCGCGGCTGGCCAGTTTTATCGCTATTGCCAAACGTGATGTGCCTATGCCACATTGGTTTCATTTGGGTCGCCGAGTGATCCGTGCTGCCAAAGGCACAGTATTGTTGTCGTGGTCAGGTTCAATGTTTGAATACCTGATGCCGTCTTTGGTGACGTTTACACCACGTTACAGCTTACTCGATCAAACCTGCCGCTTGGTGGTCATGCGCCAAATTGAATACGGCAAACAACGCGATGTGCCGTGGGGTGTTTCTGAATCGGCCTTTAACGGACGTGATTTGCAATTTACTTATCAATATTCGGCGTTTGGTGTGCCGGATTTGGGAATGAAACGCGGCTTGGATGAAGATTTGGTGATTTCACCTTACGCCACCGCTCTGGCAGCGATGTACCTACCCCATGCTGCCGTGGAAAATTTTGCACGCATGGAAAAGCTGGGGGCGTTAGGGCAATACGGTTTTTATGAGGCTTTGGATTTTACCCCAAGCCGTCTTGCCGAAGGTCAAAGCGTGGCGATAGTGCGTTGTTATATGGCGCATCATCAGGGCATGTCGCTGGTGGCCTTTGCCAATGTGGTTTATAACGGCAACATGCGTCATCGTTTCCACCGTGCGCCGTTAATACAAGCGGCCGATTTGTTATTGCAAGAACGCATTCCGCGTGGTGCGGATACCCAGAGTTTGCCGGGGTTGCAAGCCCTAGCCGAAGTCAAGGACTCGGTTCAGCCACCCGTGCGCCGCATCCCCTCGCCAATCTCCAGTATCCCTTCCGCGCATTTGCTGTCTAACGGACGTTACGCGGTCATGCTCACTGCCGCAGGTTCGGGTTACAGTGCGTGGCGGAATTTGGCGGTGACACGTTGGCGGGAAGATGTCACCCGTGATTGCTGGGGCAGCTATCTTTATTTGCGTGATGTCGCCACTGGCAAGGTGTGGTCGGCAGGTTACCAACCGACCGTCGCGCTGCCTGATAGCTATGATGTGTTGTTTGCCGAAGACCGTGTCCGCATTATCCGCACCGATGGTGATATTGTTTGCACCTTAGAGATTGTCGTCTCGCCCGAAGACGATGCCGAAATACGCCGTCTTAGCGTCACCAACAACGGTGTTCGCAGCCGGGAAATTGAAATCACTTCCTACAGCGAAATTGTCCTCGCCACTATGGCAAGCGATATTGCCCATCCGGCATTTTCCAATCTGTTCGTGCACACCGAACATTTGCCGCAAGCACACGCTTTAATGGCTTATCGTCGGCCTCGAAGCAACATCGATGCCATTGTCTGGGCCGTGCAAGTCTTGGCTGGACGGCAAAATGGCCAAGGTTTCCAATATGAAACTGACCGTACCCGCTTTGTCGGACGCGGGCAAAATTTACGCGCCCCCATTGCAGTGATGGACGGCAGGCCCTTGACCAACACCGTTGGTGCGGTGCTGGACCCTATTTTTAGCTTGCGTACCCGTCTGCGGATTGCTCCTGGGGCAACCGAACACGCCACTTTTACCACCTTGATTGCCCATTCACGCGAAATAGCGGAAGACTTGGCGGACAAATACCATAATGTCGCAGCTTTTGAGCGCGTTTCCGCATTGGCCTGGACTCATGCCCATATCCAACTGCATTATTTGCGTACCAAAGCTGACGAAGCGCAATTGTTCCAAGATTTGGCGAACCGTTTGCTGTTCACCGACCCGTCTTTGCGCTCTGCCAGTAAATTGATGCAAATGAACAGCTTGAATGTCACCGGGTTGTGGCGGCACGGCATTTCAGGCGACCGTCCGATTTTGCTGTTGCACGTCATTGAATTGGAAGACCGCAGTATCGTCGAGCAATTGCTCCGCGCCCATGAGTATTGGCGCATGAAAGGGCTGGCGGTGGACTTGGTGATTTTGAACAGCAAAGAAGTCTCCTACATTGAAGATTTGCAACTGCTCTTGGAAAACATGGTGCGCGAAAGCCAAGCGTTGTCGCCGCATCATGAATCCGAAAACCAAGGCGCAATATTTGTCATGCGCCGAGACCAGTTGACCGTAGAAGACAGGCAGTTGTTAAAAACCGTCGCAAGGGTGATCTTGGTCAGTAGTCGCGGCACTTTAGCTGAGCAATTATTAAGGCGGCCCAGTCCGGTTGCTGCTTATGTCGCACCTAAAATACTTATTGGAAATAAACCACAATCCCCTGCATTGGCTTTGCCACCACTGGATTTTTTCAACGGCTTGGGCGGTTTTAGCGAAGACGGGCGCGAATATGTGATTGTCTTGGATAACGGCCAGTGGACTCCCGCCCCTTGGATTAACGTCATTGCCAATCCAGAATTTGGCTTTACCGTCTCCGAAGTTGGCAGCGGCTGCACTTGGTCGGGCAATAGCCGCGAGAACCAATTGACCCCGTGGGCCAATGATCCGGTCAGTGACCCCACTGGTGAAGTTTTGTACATCCGCGACGAAGATACCGGCGAATTGTGGACACCCACGGTATTGCCGATACGGGTCGACAATGCCAGCTATGTGATTCGCCACGGGCAAGGTTATAGCCGTTTTGAACACGCTTCGCACGGCATCCATAGTGAATTGCTGCAATTTGTCAGTCCCGATGACCCGATCAAACTATCGGTGTTGACCTTAACCAACGTTTCCGGTCGTAACCGCACATTATCGGTGACCGCCTACATCGAATGGGTGTTAGGGGCATCGCGTAGCGTTACCGCACAGCATATCATCACCGAATTGGATGCCGTCACCGGTGCCTTGTTTGCCTACAACTCGTGGGATGCAGAATTTGGCGAACATATCGCTTTTGCCGATTTGCGCGGTTTACAAAACAACTGGACGTGTAACCGCGCCGAATTTGTCGGCCGCAACGGCAGTTTGGATAGCCCTGGCGCACTGCTCAGCCGAAACGCCATGAAAAACCGCCTTGGCGCAGGCTTAGACCCCTGTGCAGCCTTGCAAACAACCATTGAGCTTGCCCCCAACGGGCGTATAGAAATCGTCTTGTTATTAGGCCAAGGCAAAGACCGCGCTCAAGCCAGCGAATTGGTGCAGCGTTACCGTAACAGTGCCGTTGCCGATATGTTTAGCCAAGTCACTCAATCATGGGACAAAGTGCTGAATAAAGTACAGGTAAAAACACCTGACCGTGAGTTGGATATTTTGCTGAACCGTTGGTTGCTGTACCAAACACTCAGCTGCCGGATGTGGGCGCGGGCTGGCTTTTATCAAGTCGGCGGTGCGTTTGGATTCCGCGACCAATTGCAGGATAGCATGGCGTTGGCGGTTGCACGTCCTGACCTGACCCGCGCCCATGTCCTCCGTGCGGCGGCGCGGCAATTTGCCGAAGGCGATGTTCAGCATTGGTGGCATCCACCGTTAGGCCGAGGTGTGCGCACGCATTTTTCCGATGACCGTGTGTGGTTGCCTTATGTGGTTGCCCATTATCTAAAAGTGAGCGGCGATTTGCTGGTGCTGGATGAAGCTATCGCCTTTTTGGAAGGTGACATACTCAAACCTGAACAAGATGATGCCTATTTCCAACCGGCACAATCGACACAACAAGCCAGCCTGTTTGAACATTGCGCCCGTGCTTTGGATGTGAGTTTGGCAACCGGAACGCATGGCTTGCCCCTCATGGGCAGCGGTGATTGGAACGACGGCATGAATCGCGTCGGCAATCAGGGCAAAGGCGAAAGTGTCTGGTTGGCGTGGTTTTTAATTGCAACCCTCAACGCATTCGCTAAAGTGGCAGACCAGCGCAGCGATAGCGAACGGGCCACGCGTTGGCGTGATCATGCCGCACACTTGAAAATAGCCATCGAAGCCGAAGCCTGGGATGGTGCTTGGTATCGCCGCGCCTATTTTGACGACGGTACACCCTTAGGTTCTGCCGCCAATGCCGAATGCCGGATTGATTCAATAGCGCAAAGCTGGGCGGTTTTGTCCGGTGTTACCGATGACCAACGCGCACGGCGGGCAATGAATTCGGTGCAGGAATATCTGGTGCGTGACGGCGAAGAATTGCTGTTACTGTTTACCCCGCCCTTCGACAAAACCGAACATGACCCTGGCTATATCAAAAGTTACCCACCTGGTGTGCGCGAAAACGGCGGGCAATATACCCATGCTGCGGTTTGGTCAGTCATGGCCTACGCTCAACTGGGTGATGGTGACCAAGCAGTGGAATTGTTACGGATGCTCAACCCGATTAAACGCACTGCCACTCGGACGGGTGTTTATGCTTACAAAGTCGAACCCTATGTACTGGCGGCGGACATCTACGCCGAACCGCCGCATGTGCGCCGTGGCGGCTGGACGTGGTATACCGGCGCGGCAGGTTGGTATTACCGTGCTGGCGTGGAATCCATCTTAGGCTTGCAAGTCCGCGATGGCACGCTGGTGTTTAACCCCTGTATCCCTAAGGCATGGCGCAATTACAGCCTGATTTATCAGCACCAAAACAGCCGTTATGACATTAGTGTGGAAAACCCTCATGGCGTAATGCGTGGGGTGGTGATGGTTGAAGTGGATGGCACTCGGCAGTTAGAGGCTAGCGTTATTTTGGTGAATGATGGTTTAGCACATTGGGTGCGGGTGGTAATGGGGTAGTTATTGTAAACTGCTTATAAAAACAATAAATTATAAATATTTTATTACAATCAACACCACAACACCGATAAAACCAATGCACAAAAGCCAGCAGGTAAACGATCCTCAACAAGACAAAAGCGGCCTCAGCAACGTCATAGAAGGGAATATTCGTACAATTGTCCAACTGCGTGAAAAAGCTGCCAAGCAACGTAATGTTCAAGACCGCATTGCCGATGCTATCACCTCGTTTTCAGGCTGCATGTTTTTTGTCTATCTACACATTATCTGGTTTTGTGTGTGGATATTCTTGAACAATGGCAATTTAAGTATCTGGCGTTTTGACCCATTTCCCTACGGACTGCTGACGATGGTGGTTTCCTTGGAAGCGATATTCCTCTCGACCTTCGTACTGATAAGCCAAAACCGCCACGGGGAAGAAACCGAGCGTCGAGCTGACCTGAATTTACACATTGGTCTGTTGGCGGAACATGAATTGACCAGAGTGCTGCAGATGCTGGATGCTATTCAAAATAAACTGGGTATTTTAGATGATAGGGACAGCGAGCTTGCTGACCTTGAAATGGAAACCCGGCCTGAAGACGTGCTGGCTGAGATCGAACGACTACATCGACTGGCTTTGCAAAATAACAAACGGACAATGTTTAAGACCAATTAGATAGCTCGTTGGCAGGAGAGCCTAAGTTAAAAGCCTAATGGCGTGATGCGTGATTTATAAAATAGATAAAAAAACAGTTTTTTGACCCCGGTTTGCATAAACAGCATTGTTAAAATATCGGGATTTTTGTATTTTTCTTGGAACTCATTCAACATCTAAAAAAATTATGGAAAACAAATGCATAGCCATTATCCAAGGACACCCCGATGCAGATGGCAAGCATTTTTGTCATGCTTTAGCTGAGGCATACATAAAAGGCACACAGACAGCCGGACATAGCATTCAACTTATCGACATCGCCCACATTCAATTTCCTGTACTACGCACCAAAGCTGATTTTTATGAGGGTGTAGTCCCCGAAAGTCTTCAACAAGCCCAGCAAATTATCCAATCTGCACAGCATTTGGTGATTATCTACCCGTTATGGTTAGGTTCTATGCCCGCCTATTTAAAAGCATTTATCGAACAAGTGTTTCGCCCCGGTTTTGCTGCCGACAAAGGCAATGATGGGCAATTGTGGAAAAAATTACTTACCGGAAAAACCGCGCATATTATTGTGACAATGGGGATGCCAGCGTTTATCTTCCGTTGGTATTACTTGGCGCATAGCCTGAAAAGTCTGGAGCGGAATATCCTGCAATTTTGCGGCATCAAGCCCACGCATGAAACTTTGATTGGCATGGTCGATGCTTTGGATGCCAGCAAACGGCAGCAATGGTTGGAAAAAATGGAAGTGTTAGGGCGTGCTGGTAAGTAGCCACAAAGCACTCAGCTCTGGGCATTTGCCTTAGATAATTTGTTAACCCTTATAGCTAAGGCAAACGTTTTAAGGAATAAATAATGAAAATATCCATAATGGCATCAGCCATGTTACTGCTGCTGGGTTGTTCGCTCAGCGGGATCAGTTGGGCGCGAGGCAATGAAGGTGGTGGGGGTGGTGGCGATCATGATGGCGGGCGTGGCGGCGGTGGCTTTGGTGGCGGCGATCACGATGGCGGGCGTGGCGGCGGTGGTTTTGGTGGCGGCGATCGCGATGGCATGCG
>CAIYOW010000013.1 GCA_903927955.1 uncultured Methylococcaceae bacterium
ACGCCATTGACGTAAGACCAACCTATCTGACCAACGTCAGTCTGTACATCTTCGGAATTAAGCGGAAAATCCGAAACGTATAGATTGCTTACAACTCCATCTACTATAACAGCATAGTTCATAAAAACCTCACGCGCTTAAGAATTCAGTTATGATTACCAGTCCGGGGGTACCATTACCACCAGCAACATTGGTTGCGCTATTATACACGGCTCCACCGCTACCTCCGGCGGCATAACCGGCGGCATTGTTTCCTGCAGCTAAACTAGGGGTTTGGATCATTTGACCACCCCCCCCAACAGCCGATGATGCACCGATTGCTCCAACAGCGGCAAGATTTGCAGCAGAAATAACATAATTAAAGCTAGAACCACCGGGTGCTCCTGTGCCAGTTATATCCCCAGTTCCACTACCGGCACCAGCACCCCCGCCGGGGCCTGCGGATGCTCCACCTCCGCCATTGGCAACACATAATGTTCCTACGGAAGTCACTCCACCAGATGAACCGCCATTATTACCGGCTGCACCGCCAGATCCTGCTGCGCCTATTGTAATTGTTTGAGAAGAACCTATAGTGGATTTTGTTACTGTTACCCGTGAATACCCCCCAGCACCGCCACCACTACTACCATTACTATTGCCAACTGCGCCAGCAACACCTCCGCCGCCACCACCGCCACCCCAGCATTCAATAACACAGTAAACCATTCCCGTAGTCGGCGTGTAGGTTCCCGAAGATGTAAACTTCTGAATATTAATTTTGTCAAAAACTGGAACGGTGACTGAATTTCCATTAATCGTAGGGCTTGTAAGTGTTTTATTCGTCAGCGTTTGCGTTGCTGTTAATGTAGCGACGGTGTCTGTAATAGCTGGTAAAGTTAAAGTGTAATTTGTTGCAGTGCTGTTAGCAGAAGAAATAGTCGTAGCCCCAGTAGAACTACCCAGCAGCGCGATAGTGCTGTTATTATGAGTCTGTACACCACTCCATGTATTCGCAGCACTTAATAAAGGTATAGCCGCCCCAGAAGTTCCAACCGCATTACCTGTAAGTGTTGAAGCATTAAGATTAGGTACATTAGTAGTTGAGGTTACCGAAAGAGGAGCCGTACCTGTAGCCACCGAAGAAACAAGCTGTGTCCCAGTAACAGTGCTGGTAGAAGTTAAAGTCGTAAAAGCCCCTGTATTTGGTACAGATGAGCCAATAGCCCCAGGAGAAGCAAAAGTAGCTCCGCCTAAATACCCCGCACTTAAATTGGTAACAGTTGTAGTGCTGCTAACTAAGAAAGGAGCCGTGCCCGTAGCTAGGGTGCTAGTAATTTGCCCTGAAAAAGAAGCACTAGTAAATGAAGGAGCCGTGTTAAGGACTACTGACCCTGTACCCGTAGAAGTTGTAACCCCTGTACCCCCATTAGCTACGGAAAGCTGTGTGCCTGACCAATTAGAGTTATTAATAGAGCTAAGAACAGCTAAAGATCCTAATCCAAGATTACTTCTAGAAACAGAAACACTAGCTACATCACTCAAATTATTGCTGCCTAGTAAAATCCCAAAAGGAGAAGGGCTAGTTCCAAACCCATTATTTAGCTGTACTACCAACTGGTTAAGCCCGTCTGTAGGGTTATTTACTTGCCCAAATAAAGGAATATAAGCTGTCATTTTACCCTACTTGCTAGACCAAAGGCGAATTGCGTCCAATCTGGACGCACAAATAGCTAAAGCTTGTTCTTCTTTAACTATAAAAGATGCCACACAACTGTCAGTTTTACAATCAGGAACAACGGGTTTTTCTACATTTACCAATAAGCTGTCGTCGGGCTTAACTTTTTCTATTTTAGTGATCACCACTGGCACGGTGGGAGCGCAACCAATTAAGGGTATTAGCAATAATAGGGCTAACCATTTTATCATCACTGGGCTTAATTGTTTTAATGCTATCCAGCTGCTGTTGGGCTTGTAAATTAATGTAAATGGCATCGTCCCTCTCCTTTTTAAGGGCTAATATATTAGCTTCAGCCGCAGCTTGTGCTGCTTTTAGAGATTCTTCATTTTGCTTTTGTTGTTGCTGCGTGTCTTTTTCGAGTTGTTTAATAATTTCAGATTGCTGGCCATAAACTATAATGCCATGAATTCCTGCAAAAATCGCGCCTATAATAGCAGCACCAATACCCACTTTTACCCAAGATATAGTTGGAATAAAATTTGTTATCTTTGAAATAAAATCCATTTTCGAAACCTCAAAAAAGGGAGGGTTTTTACGCCCTCCCCTAATGCACATTCAAAAGTTTAGGAAATACGGATCAAATTAAAGTATGACCCGATAACAACTGTAGTAGATGAAGCGTTTGAAGTATTCTGAGCAGCCTGTACGTTCAAAACACCTGCTGCGTTAACTACAAAACTGCCACTAAAATACAGATTCGTGTAAACAGCAGAAGAACTCGAGAAGTCAGAACCCAAAGCTGTTACGTTAGTCTGAGCATTAATAGTCGTGCCGTTATAGTTAATACCCGTCACGTTCAAAGAAGTTACAGTCAACCCGCTGGAAGCTACCAAAGCAGCTTTAATACCACCCGATGCCGCCGCAGTGCCCTGTAACATACCCGAAATTTGATAAGTCCCACCGGCTACCAAAGTTGTTGAGGTTAAACCAGTGGCAGTTGCCAAAGTCGTGCTACTTGTGGCAGTAAGAGTAGCTGTCGAAGCATACGACAAAACCGAATAAGGTTGTCCTGAGAGCGTAGCGTTAGCATTAATCTGATTGACTAATCCATAAACGTAATCGGTAAGTCCTTCACCGGGGATAACGCCCGAAGGCAAAGTAATTAAAGCCATGTCTAGTACTCCTAATTTTGGTTATACCGGACAATCCCGGCGATAGAATATATTACCCTTTTACAATTCTGTTTTCAACGGCTCAATACCCTCCATTTTAGGGTGAGAAAGGTCTATTTCCCAACAAGGTGTTGTAACTGGTGTCAAAATATCGACACCGGCGGCTAGTTTAGTCTGCCTATTCCTGTTTCTGACGACCCCATCGCGCACAAGCTCCCTTGAAAGCTCCTGGTAAGAAATACGATTTTCCGCTGCATATTTATGCATAAGGTCATTAGGTATAAATAGACGTTGCTCTTTTTTTTCGTATCTGCCCATTAAGGCAAATTTTGGCTGGTGTACAAGAATAGTAGGTATTTTAGGGTTAAAAGAATCCTCAACAATAACAAAATTCTGCATGTTGTCTTTAATAAAGCAGCTAAGGTAATCAGCCGCAGTTTTAACACCTCTTTTGGCAGTTTTGTTTTCCTTAATGATGTCCATAGCATGACTAATATAAGGTTTAGGGTAAAAAGTTAATAAAGGGTCCCCAAACTTCTCGCTTGTGAGAATATTAGCAGCAACAGTCCAGCAGGATAGCCACCTTATATTGTAGCGATAATCCTGGTCTTTAATGCCCATATGCTTGGTGTAAATATTAACTAAATTGTATAAATCGGATCGGATAGAGTTAAGATTATAGTTCTTCATCAGGTGTACTAAAAAAGCTGGGCCGGCATATCCTGCATTCAGCTGAAACTCATCTTGTAACTCAGAAGTATTTGAAGCACTTAAGTTTTTAGGAAGGCTTAATTCAATCTCCATAATACGAATAGCTTTAGCATGTTCGTTAGCATTATTTAGAATATCAACAATAGGGGCGTTAGTGCTACCGATGAAAATATTCTTCCATACTCCTTGGGTTTTTATATCCTCGGCAGAAATAGCTAATCGCCTAATATCACGACCACTAGTAAAAGTATCAATCTGCCCGGCTAGAATATTAGTATCCATACGGCCCCATTCGTCGTTAAAAACGGGTAGGTTCTTTCTATTTGCAATAGCCTTAAACTTAGCTTTAACACTCTCGCCGTTGGTAAGGGTCAAAGCCCCCGAAAGGCCCCAAACACTTTCACCTGCTATAAGTGCTGTTGTTTTACCTTGACCTGACTTGCTACTATAAAGAGACACCATTGCGCCGCCTTCATTATCACTGGTGGCGAACTGCATAAGTATAGAGGCAAAAGAAGAAACGACTGCAAGCCCTTGGGCTTCGTTACCAGCCGAAAAAAGCTTATTGGCCGCCCGTCTCCAACCATTGAGAGAACCTTTAGGATTGCGCCTTAGTAAATCAGCTGCTTTTTCTACTTCTGGTGTACCAGATATTTCACCAATAGAACCTCCAACCTTGTAACCTTCTCGACCAAGGACGAAAATTTGGTTGTCATCTTTCCAGCCAAAAGAATTGTAGCTAATATCTAGTTCACGCATTTTCTTTCTCCCGTTTATCATCCCTTTCACAAGCTTAACAAATTGCTTTTCCATGCCAGTCTCACACATAGGCCCATAAGCACTTAAAACAGACATACCATTTGAACTATTTAGGGTTTCTACTGGTATTGTAAAAGACTTCCATTTGCTAAAAGGCGTACGGGTTTTAAACTTTACAGATTGTTTACCTTGCTCGCCTAAGGTTTCTTCTTCCCGCATAGTGTCAATGTAAAATGGCTGATCACATACAATTACTTCTTTCTCGACCTCCTCAATTTTTACCTTACACATAATTTGCATGTTAGGACCCCAATAATAGGGGGTAGGAAGCCAAGGTTTCTTTTCTTCGACTATTAAAGGAGGTTTTTCTTCTACTTCTTTACCAGCCTGAGTTGGGGTCGTAACCGCAAAGGGGCATCCGGTGCAGCCTTCTTCGTTAAGTTCTTTGAACCTTGCGCAAGTTGTAGGTCCGGTTTGTTTCCTTCTCGCTTGGTCGAGTTTTGCAGAGGTTTCGGCTTCACTATAATTAGAATGACCTGAAGACCATCGTTGCGCCAGTTCCTCTCCATCCTCGCAATATGCCAACACTCCAAGATTAGCATACCAGACTTGTTCAGAAACAACGCCCCGAAGTTCAGCGAAACTTTTGAGTTGATTGCATTTTTTAGCAACCATACTGCCGTAGTTCGGTGGAAATTCCCTATCATTAAGTCCTCCCAGAATTGATTGCCCGACTTCGTCGTTAGAAACTGCGGGTAGCCAATTAGGGTTAATCTTGTCCACAAATAAAGAGTTCTCAAAAGAAGGTGCGTCCTTAATGATATAGACATCTAGGGGGTGCTCTTTGTTTTTTCTGTTTTTTGTCTCAATTGGTCTGAGGATACTTGCAGAGTCAGATGTTCTAGCATGGTCAGCAAATAATCCACTCCTGCGAACGCTTCCCTTAAAAGCTTTTGCTGTTTTTTTCCAATCCGGTTCTGACATAGGATTATCCAATACAAAATAAGCATGGACACCATTGCCAGAACAAACCAGTAGAGGGGTAATAATATTGGCGTCTGCAACAAATTTAATAACAGCATCTTCAGCCTCCTTGACATTAGCGTAAGGTTTACCGTCACCAGCATCAATATCCAGCCAAAAAGCCTTAATGGACTTGACGTTAGTTTGCAACCTACCCTTGTTTGGATCAACGTAAGACGAACAAGCAAAATAGGCAGAGGCACCAGCCTTGTCAGTTGCGACAATAAAGTTCGCTAGTTCAAGATTGGTTTTGTAAAACCTATTAAAAGTTTTACCTTCTCTGCCTATTGCTGTGCCACATCTATACCCATCTCCTTCAGGTGGTAGTATTTTTCCCAGAAAGTTTAGAAGGGCGTCCATTGATTGCATCCAATAGGTATTGTTTACGTTGGAACTGGGTTACTGATAAAGGTACAGGGAAATGCTTCCTAGCCTTAACAATAGCCGCCATTTTTTCTTCTAAAAGCCCTAGCTTTGTACCCATAGGCTCAACACCATTTAACCAAGTTCGCACTGTGGAACTATCACAGCCCAGCAAATGACTAAGATCTGCAATGGTCAAACTATATTGAGCCTGTAGATAAGCTAACCTATCTCTGATTGAAGCCATTATAAAATACCCGAAAGAAGGTTGTCCAATTCTGGGTCAGTTAAATCAGGGTTAATTGTCGTGGCCTGGGCCGCTGGCTGTCCCCCTGGAAGGTCAAAGTCCAACTGTTTCTCAGCAGGTTCGACAACTGTTTTTTCTGATTTAGTGGGTCTTCCGCGTTTCTTAGGTTCTTCCGGGGCTGCTTCATTAATAAAAGCCATTGGATCTTGTTGCGCGGGTTCTACTTTTTCTACTTTTGGCACTGTACCATTAGTGCTAGAAATAGCAGAGGTATGGGCAGGAGCAACAGAGACATTAACAGGAACGTCATTAGCACCAACCACATTTTTAGCTTCCTCCGAACCTATCCATTTCCGTACCCCAACTGCTTGATCTTCGCTAACATAACCCATGGCCTTAAATACCAGCTTGGGGTAATCTACCTTGGCATCAAACGAAAGCTGAAATACTACTGTGGGGATTGGAATATTATTGCCCGTCAAGCGTACCATGACCTTATTAAGCTCGTCCAGAGAAGCACCCGGAACACGTAGCTCATAAACATTACGTTCTGGATCATCAGCAAGCACAACTGCTAACTTTTTATAATCCGCACAGGCTTTAGACTGTTTACCAGCTGGAGTAATTTTAGAACCCCACACATTATGAGGACACGCAGCACAGGTTTTACTTTGTGGATTACTAGCTTGTGAACTTGGCCCTATGCCATTGTCTGAATAGCAATTAGGACTTTTGTTGTCTTCACCAGTATAAGCTTCGGCATAATATGTTTTTGACTTATGCTTATTAGCATTAACAATTATGACATCTAAAGTGAAGCTGTTAACTAATTGCTCGTCGCCATTTTCGCGGATACGAAATTTTGAAGCTTTGATGCCAATAGTAGCATGGCTCTTAGATGTTGAGGAAAAAGCCTCATTAAGAGAAAGATCCATTGCTCCAAAATCTTGTAGATAGGCTGGCAGCTTAGTGTTGGTTGTAGCAGGTACTGACATATTATTTGCTCCTTACGTTTACGGTTGTTACTCTGGTTATATTTAATCCGGGAGGGATCTCCTCGGAGTCTTCTAGGAATTCTTCTACTCCTTTTTTAGACGCTCTAAAATCTACTAAGTTCCACAAGGGGACAGAAGAACTAAAAACAAAGTCTTTGAACATATCCCTGTCTGCCATGGTTACGCTAGTTTTAATAGTTTTGTAGGCTGTGCCAAACTCGGTTTTATAGTTCTCAACACCGTCTTCATTCATACGCCCAAGTAGCCATGTCTCAATCTTATTTAATTTATCGTCAATAGGTTTAAGAGCTTCTTCATGCTCCCTGACCATTGTGCGTTTTTGGTCCCTAAGGGCAACGTACTTGTCAATAACCTCACTCAGATTGTAGCTCATTCTATTTCACCTCTTTTAATGGATGTGAGGACTGCACCTTGCATGCTTTCTTTGTTGTCAAGCCTTTTGTAGATTTCTCTTTCAAGGGTAGTGGCTGCAAGCCTAACCACCAGCATCGACTTGACTTGTCCGGGGCGGTTGATACGGCCATTTGCTTGAGTATAAACTTCTGGCATGTCAGTGGGTCCGTACCAGATAATTGTACTTGCAGCCGTGAGAGTAAGTCCGTGGGCCATTGTCCTAGGGTCTGCAACAATAATTCTGGGGGCTTTTTCGTGCTGAAAGGCTCGGAAGATTTCGTTTCTCTTACTCGGACTGACTTCGCCATTTATCATCTCCACTGTGTAATCGTTGCGTAGGTTACTATAGATCAAGTTTATTACGGATGTCAAGGGGGCGAAGATAAGTATTTTATCTTTTGTTTGTTCAATAATTTCCCGCATAACTGCAATTCGAGGTGCACAATCTATTTTATGGGTATCGTGTTTTACGTCATAAACTGCACCCAAAGATACTTGTAAGAGTTTCATCCGCAAAGCTGCTTCGTTGACTGCATTAATAGCTCCGTTTCCAATTGCCGCAGCCAATGCCGTTTTTAAAGCTTTTTGAGCTTTTTCTTGTTCTTTAGTCAGATCCACATCACGCATAACAAATTGACATGGAGGTAAATCTATACATTCTTCCCTATGAAACCTTATCGCTGGTTGTAGAGCATTAGCGGCTATTCGTGTAGATTCTGGTTTAGGAACCCACTTAAAATTAGTAACCCGCATCATAGTACGATCTTGGAATGATTTATAGCTTTCTGTGTAGTCTTTTCTAACAATTCTTGCTTGCGCCCAAGCGTCCGTTGGCCCATTTGGTATAGGTGTTCCCGTTAGCCACCATATATAGTCTTTATCCTGAACGACTTGTTTTAAAACTTTATAACGCATAGTATTTGAATCTTTATAAACTGATCCTTCATCGACTATAACCATATTTATATCTTCACGTTCTTTTAAGGTGTTAGCCAATTCCCCAAGAACCAAACCACGTAGCCCCCGATGACAGCCCACACCAAGACCATCGTGATTAATAATGTAAAAATCAGCGTCAGTTTTACTAAGAAGCTGTATTCTTTTTTCTCTTGATCCATGAAGCACAACGGCCTTTCTATTGCCTAAGAAATGTTGGAAAACTTCGTCATGCCATACCCGATGCAGTGTACTTAATGGACTAAGGATAATTGCTTTTTTTACTACACCTTTGGACATTAAATAATCGGCAGCCCAAAGAGTACCTAGCGTTTTTCCTGTGCCTATATCAGCAAGATTAAAAGCCCTTGGATGCAAAGTAAGAAAAGCACTCATATGTTTTTGGTGCTCAAAAGGCTTATAACGCCCCTGCCATTGATATTCATGTAGTATAGGAGAAATAGCATTAAATCCCATAGCTCGCATAACCTGCATATTCCACAAAGTACAAGGCACAGCTATTGTGTTAGAGTTTATAATTGTTGCTGTTTTTATAATTTGTACAATGCGTTGCGGCTCATCGCTCTGGTATATGCATACGTTATGTTTTTCCGAATAGAGCATGTACGTCCTGTATCCTATAAACTACACAAGCAAGACCACCAGAAGCTAATATTTTTTCCCGCACTGATTTTTGCCACGGGGTTTCTTTTCCGTTTGCCGCTTTAGTTTCTATAGAGAAAAAGCGTCCCTCCCAAACCCCTATGAAATCCGCTATACCTCGAACTCCATAACCTGTAGGCACTGGCATAAAATACCAACATCTATCTAGGTTCGAAAGAAACGCTTTTACTTCCTCTTTAAGTTTGCCTTCCGGCGTTTTCATACTTCGATATCATCTGTGCTAATTTTAGTGCGCTTACCTTTTGGCATTTTATTTACCATTTTTGATGCGCTGGCACGCGAGTCTGGCTTACCAGGTTTAACTGGTGCTGTCTTTGTAGGGGCTTTAGTCGTTTTACCTGTGCTTACACCTTTACTCATCTTTTTCATAGTCTTCCTCCAAGTTGATAAACATTAGTTTTAGTTTGGCGTAGCTCTCTTGTGCCACTACTTCCGCAGGGACACCGTCATTATCGGCTACGTTCATATACAATATGCTTTGGTTGTCCGGTGTCGGAGCAATCCACATAACACGTTGTACATTTATTAAGACGGGGTATCCGTCAATATGGTTTAACTCTACAAACATTTTCAGCCTCTGTTATGGGGACAGGTTTTCACATAGCAGAACCCGCAAATCCCCGATGGTTTTGGATCAAAAGAATCTTTTCTAGCAGCAAGTTCTATACGGCTAATTTTGTACAAAATATCTTGCCAAATAATAGGCTCTCCTTTCTCCCTTGTGAAACTGTAAGCATCGCCAATCTTACCAGCCTGAAGCCATATATTGTTCCCGTGGATTTCTTCAACTTCTGGAAACAGCTTAAAAAGAAAACCAGCGAAAACTTGTATCTGAAACAGCTTCTCCCTAACCTTGCCAGTTTTCCAATCGCCGATCCACATTTTACTACCTTTATGAACTACCACATCGGCTTTACCACGACCCCAAACGTCAGCCCCAAAAAAATCGCAAGGCCTAAAGTCTTTAGTAATAGCTAAAGGGTACTCAACCATAACAACCCCACCCTGACCCGCTTTCTCTACTGACTTGGCAAACTTTTCATACATGTAATAAGGTTTAGGTAAAGGCTTCTTGTCTTTTACTCTTTCCTCCAAGGCTTTATGGACTTCTGTACCATGTTTATTTGATTCATTTTCTGGTTCTTTCTCTTTAAGGATATACCTGTGATAATACCGTTTAGGGCAAGTATCAAAACATTCCAAAGCACTATAAGACCAGGGGGGTATCTTCATGCTAGATCCTTGACCACTAAAGAGGCATAACCTGATATATCCTGCCACGAATCTTTATAGTTAGGGTCGCCATTAAGAATTCTGGATATTTTAGCTGCTATCATGTCTAAAGCTTCTTTTTGTACATCCGAAAGCAAATCCCAATTGCTTGAATTGTGCGTCACAAATTTAAGTTCTTGCGCTACTGAAGCGTTATCACTGAAATCACCATATCTTTTACCGCGATCTCGGATAATCTTATCAACACTATCTACAGTCTCCCGCTCGGGCTGATTCATAGCTTGACGAATTTCTTTCTCCCTTTGACGTGTAAATTCTACGGCATCTGGCAAATTATCATCAAGTGGTGTAAGCCCGTACATAATAACTCCTACTTGCTATAGTTAACTGCGTATCCGCCTTCTGCACTTAAAGGCAAACCCTCGCACCATGCGGGGGTCAATTTCATTATATTTAGCCCAAATTCAAGAGCCTCGGCTCCGGTTTTTTCTGGTGCTACCCAGATTAGTTCATCATGTACAGTCAACGCTACTTTATAACGCTTGCTAATTCTTAACATAGCTTGAGATATAACTACTCTCGCTGTTGCCTGTGTTGTATTCTCGATAAGCTTCGCTCCATATATTTTAACTGTCCCTTTAGTGCTGTCTAGGCAATAGCCCTCTTTACCCCTTTTTAAACTACTATAGTCCAAAAATGCCCCATTGGGGAGGATAACCTTCTTCCCTCTAATTTTTAATGGGTGCCAATTATACTCAAAATTATCATCGGTACACATTTTACCAAGCACCCAGTCGGCTACATCCCAAAGCCTGACTATTTTAGGGTGAGACTGTCTATAAGCGTTAATAGCCGCCTGGGCTTGTATATCACTGAGTGTTACACCTTTTAGCTTAACAGTAGCTTGTAGTTTTTTCCATCCGGTTCCGAAGCCAGCTCCTAACTCTACAGTTTTCCCCAAAAATCTTTCTATTGCGTCTGCTTTAGTTATAACTTTAACATATATCCTAGTGGCAAGTTCGCAGTATAGATCCCGTCCGTCTTTGAAAGCTTCAAGCACCCAATCCTCTTTAGCGTGGTAGGCTAATATACGACACTCGACTTGAGATAAATCACCAACACAAACAACATAGCCTTCTGGGGCTAAAATTGACTTTCTTAGTTCTCCTCCCCTTGGAAAATTCTGGAAGTTAACTTTATCTCCTCCTGACCAGCGGCCTGTGTGTGCCCCATAGTATTTAAGGTAGATAGGCAAGTCCCCTCTCGCTGAGATACTAAGAAGGCGTCCTGCTCTTGTCTCACCAATCGTGCTTTTAGTTGCAAGCCTCGCCTCCGCCAATAGTCTTGTTTGCTCGTCCTCATGGTTTAATAGCTCCAAAAAAGATTGATCCGTTTTAGCAAAAGCAAATGTTTCTTTGCCCGTCCTAGGTGATATTTTACGTGGGGGTGACACACCTAGTTTTTCTAGTATCGCCGAAAATTTGTCCGCACTTGCCAAGTCTTTTTTAGCGACACCAAGTTGAGACAGCAGTTCTTCTTGTTTATCTATAGTCTCGTCCATGTAGTTTTGTACTCGGTCTACGTCTAATTGCAACACTGGCTCCGTGAACATGCGAATTGTTAAATCTATTACTTGTAGCTCCTCCTTTGGTACCAAAGGCAGCATTTTCTTAAATATTAAATAAGTTAGCTCCACATCGTGTTTGCACCCTTCCATAAGTTCTTCTAGTAAATCACTGTCTTGGTATAAATCTGCCAAAGTCTTATTTTTGAACTTTTCGTAAGGTACTATTTTTGAGCCAAAGCCAAATTTTTTAGCTAGAGTTTCTAACGAATGCGATTTGTCGTGTGGGTAAAGTAGCCTCGCCATTGATAAGGTATCAAACCAAAACTTAGGCTTAACGTCATAGTGATAGTTCAAAATTAATCCGTCAAAATGGGCATGGTGACATAGCAGAGCGTTATCTTTTAAAAGTCTTTCTGTATAATCTGGCATAACTGCATGACATATCGCTGGGTTATCATTGAGCTTATAACCAAAACAAAGTGTGCTAAACATATCACCACGGATATATTCTTCGGTTGTAAGCTTTTTAAGGCTCCAATCTTTACTGAAGAACGTCTCAAAATCGCCGGTTATAAGATGCATGATTATCTTTCAAAAGTGCCAAGGGCATAATTTATTTTAAGAGCTAGGAACTTCTTTTTAGAAGGGTTAAATGTACCATAGGCGGGGTCTGTTGCCTTAACTTTTAGCTTCTGTTTCTCGATTAACTTTCTACGCATAACTACATACCCACATTTTTTGCTACAAGTATAACGTGCTACTTTTGTAATAGGACTGCCACATATAATACACAGCTTATTAGAAGGCATTTTTAGTCTCTTTCTGGCTGTGTCATTTCAATATAAGACCGTTCTTTAACATCAAACATGTTTAGCCACATATCGCATAACTGTATTACAGCTTCCCCATAAGGCTTTCCAGCGTCTCTTAAGGACACCTCTTCATAACGCGCGATTGCTATTGCTGCTCTATCTGAAAGTGTCATTTTGTTTCCTCACTGATTTCTTTGGTTGGTTCGTGAGCGATAATCTGGTCTGGGTGAATAAGCAATAACACGTCAATGTTGCCACTGTTCAGCATTTGCATATCAACATTATCCAAAACAATCGTCACTTTATCCCCTTTGCGGTATTTCATGGTTTTACTTCTTTCTTTTAAGTGCATTTTTTGCCAGCTTTTCCAACAGAATTTTTGTAAGCTCTTTGCCCAATAAAGGTGGGCCTTCTTCGCCAAAAATTTTATTTTCTTGTTTAGCCCGTTTTGCCACATTGGCAAGTTCAATACCCCTTATATTATCCGGATTACTATAAAAAATATAAAGTGGCAGTTTTCTTTTGCGTTGCATCACTATAACTAATCCTTCCAAGCAAAATCCTGCAAAACGGCATCGATGCGATCTTTTGTTTTCTTATCCCAATCCGATAAAAGCTGCTGATTATGCTCTTGCACTCCGGAAATAGCCTTGCCTAAAGCAATCCGCCTTTCTTGACTGCCATAGCACCTTATGTTGTCGAGTTGATTTTTTGCGCCGCGTGAAACCCTCATTTTTTGTCCTCCAACCTTTTGATCTCGTCTTCGATGCACCATATCGCCTTGCGGTGCAGATTGTCATAGCAGACTCGTGGTTTTAGATTCATTCTTCATCTTCTAATTCCACAAAATGTTGGCCGCATGTGTCGCAATACAAATGTCCATCATCTTTAAAAATAGTTTTCCCGACACACCCCATATTTAAGCAAGGCTCGCCTTCTTCATAGATATTTTCTGTGGTTTGTGGATTAGAATGCCGTTTACCTCCTCCGGTGATGGTATTAACTTTTCATCAATCTTGATTATTAGATCAAGCATTTCTTCCCAGTAAGCCTCTGGTGTTTTTCCGTAACAAATCCTATCGGCTCGGATCATTTCTTTTAGATTTGCCAAGTCTTTGTCGATGGGTTGTTTCAAGGCACGCAGTTCGCGCTTGTTGTAAAGCTTAACACCATCATTGGAATAGATAATTTTATCCCAATCTTCCGTGGTTTGAGGATTTGACATTAGATACACCATTCTATGTTAAGTGTTAGTTCGCCTATGTTGGTCGCTCTGCCAACAAACTCACGTTGAAAATTCGGTGATGTTCCATCAAAAACATACTGTCCGTACTTGGCGCATGAGGTTATATTTCCTTCTGCGCTAATGCCAAGCATGATAGCCATTCCATCGTGTATGCCAATGACAACCCAAAACTTCTGCGGGTATCTTGCGCCACCCTTACAGCGGTAAACATTACCGACCATAAATTCATCGTCGGGAAAATTGGGCTTATTTTCTGTATTGAATTTCATTTATTCCCCCTAAAGATCACAAGCATGGAATCGTGCTCGCCGAAAGCACTTCGCCAGAAAAATGGTTTAATACGATGTATTTAATCATGACCTCCACCCCTCTGTTAGTTTGACAGCGCTCAGATCAGCTTCGCACAGATCGGCATCGCACAGATTAGCAAACTCTTGCAGCGGGTCTGTGGTTTTTGATACTCCAATGATCTAATGTGGTCGATTGCCCAAGTTAAAATCTTGGCGTCTCCGCTTCCGCTATCCCTGTAAAGAAGATAATCCCGTAAAGTGACGAGATTATCCATTGGCGTTGAATTAGATGCTTGCTCGGCGACTCTTGGATCAACTGCTATTTCTGGCGTGGTTACTGGATCAGGCATGTTTCACCCCCAGATAAACGGCCAACACTTTTAGAATGTCATTCGCATCATCAACGCTATCGACAACACTTATGAGTTCCAACCATTTGTCTTGGTTGTGCCGCTTAACTTTGTGGTTGAGCCACATATCCAAAACTTTTTTGGCTTTCTCGATGCCCTCTAGAGTGGTTTGAATCATTTTATGTTTACCCCCTCGATCATGCCCATAGCGTTACGCGGCTG
The DNA here is from genome assembly GCA_903927955.1 of uncultured Methylococcaceae bacterium. Classification (GTDB taxonomy): domain Bacteria; phylum Pseudomonadota; class Gammaproteobacteria; order Methylococcales; family Methylomonadaceae; genus Methylovulum. The sequence continues at coordinate 14,685 of CAIYOW010000013.1, forward strand.
CCCCTTAAATTCTCTATTGCAATCTGTCTGACGTTGAACCTGAAAATCTATCGGTAGGTTGGTTCGTCTTTGTAGCCACTCTGAAATTGCGACATTGAAAAGAAGATGCAGACCGCTTCGCTCTTTAACAAAAAGCCTATCAAATTCTTCGTCCTTCATTATGAAGCGTAGATCAACGTCTCTATAATCTTTTTTAGTAAGACAGCTACCGACCATGTACGTCCCGTATCCAAGATCGCTTAAAACGGCATCGACAGGAATAACCGCAGCATTGAGTGCGTAAGTCTCGGACACACCTAAATAGCTTGCTCTATACTTTTCCAGCGTGGTTATTGTTTTGCACATTGGCTCTCCTTGTGTCCTCTGATTTTAGGAAGTTCACGTCAATATATCAATAAATTAGCACCGCTCAAATCGGCATCGCTCAGATTAGCTTCGCTCAGGTTAACACTGTTTTTTAACGCCCATTTGACCGCAAGGGCGAGTTTTACCGAGGTTAATTCATCCTCCTCGCAATCAATGACAGCGGTAAATTGCACGCCACCAGTAGATCGGTTTAGCACGTTGTATTTAATCATGGTTTTAATCCATCAACAGGTTAAGGCGTTCGCCAAATTCTTCGATTAAGCCTTCGATTTCTGCTGAAAAATAGCCCGAACGTGGGCATGTATCGTAAATGCAATTCCACTCCCACGTCCATTCTTTGCTTAAGGTCTCATATACAAGATAATAATTATGAGTATTACCATCCCATACAGGCTTGTAATGCCCAGCACGTTCGCGCAATTCGGGGATCAAGGCCCTGCGGTCGCTTTCGTGTCGTGCTTCCGCTTCGGTGCGGAATACGTTGCCTTGGGATTTACGGGCACAATCTATTAAGTCATCTTGCCATGTTACTTTGTGAAAAGCGCCTGAGGCTGAGACCACCCAACATGTATTACCTTTTTTTAGCCACTCTTTGTTGGGCGGATACTTAAGCCCAGCAATCTCTGCCTGTAACTTGGATAGTTTTACTTCCAAGGCGGTGATTTGTTCTGTTGTAGACATTTTATTTAACCTCACTAGCTAGAAGCTGATTAATGTTTGTGTAGTGGTGGCGCTGTTTAACGTGTGCTGAGCCGTGTATCGGCAAGGGTAGGCATGTGTTTACGTAAGACACTACGGGTTTTTCCACTACCAGCGGCGTCGCATCCGCGTGGCCTAAACAGTAAGACCCTATACCAGTGCCCAGTAGGATGATGATTAGTTGATAGCGTTTCATTTCTGTTGAACCTCTTCAAATTGTACGCGGTATTTAATCATGGTTCTATTCCTTTGTTAGTTTGGCATCGCTCAGATCGGCATACCCTCAACCATTGGGTAAGTCTGGAATTTCTCTCTGGTTCGTTGTTTGTGACTCTTTCATTTTGTCCTCAACTTGTAAACGTAAGTGAACTTTCCGGCAGTTTTTGCATAGACCGCTTCGCCAGCATCAAGCGCGGCTTTTAATTTAACGGCAAATGGTTTTAACTCGCCTTTGTATTTCGTGCGTATGGCCTTATCGTGATATTTCTTTCCGTTCCACATTATCACCTTCGCGCCGGGTCTTTTTCCCAGACCCTCGAAGTTCGACGCTTTGTATATCGTTCCTTGGTGTCCGTATTCAGCATCGGCAATTAAGTCATAAAACGCATCCCTACGGTTTGATAAATCATCCAAATCTGTACCTGTTAAGTCTGCATATTGTTTCCGCAAATTCTGAAAGCCCTGATTGTTCATCACGTAAGTTTTTGTCATGATTTTATTCCTTTTGCATTAACAACGCGGTTAATTTTTCTGCACATTCACCAGCGTTTCGCATCAGTGCGTTTTGGTAGTGCAATGTGGCCAGTACTTCAGAATTTAACTTTTCTACTGCGTAACCATACTCATGGGCTAATTCTAAACTCTCCATAAGACTAGGATCATTCTTAGAGAGGTACTCAATAGCACGGGCGTAATAAATTATTTCTTGCTCGCTTGATATATATATATAGTAGCTTTTCTTCAATGTCATAATTATTCTTGCGCCACTCCTCGATTTCCCAAGCGTCAATAAAGTCAAAATTCAGATTGTCCAGAATAGCCCGTATTTCTTTTTGAACTTCCGTAAGCTGTGTCATGATTTTACTCCCCTTTCGCTTTAGCGATTGCGGCGCGCGCCTCGTCAAAAATTGCTACCGTGTCGTGCTCCCATTCGGCGTTTTCTTGCGTGTCGGGCAAGCGTTCTATTGTCACTTCCAGACGGTCTAAAACGCTTTGTAGCTGATAAAGCAAGTCAGGCGCGGCACTAATCAGCCGGGCGTTTGCTTCCCGTCTTTCACGCTTGCCAGTTATCTTGCCGATGAAGGCGCCTCTATGTGGTAGATTATCCTCATTGCCGTTAGGCGTTCCGATGATTGCCAGATATTCATCACCGTTATCGACAACGGTTAGGGCGTAATGCCAAGGGCCTTTTGTGTGTTGTGTTGTCATGATGAATTTTCCTTTCAAAGTTATAAATTTGTTAAGCGTACGGCAGTGCATAAACGCTCATGGCCTTACGCAAGGCGCTGTCAATATGGCTATTATAATCTTCTTTTTTCATCTTCATAATTATCTCCTTTTGTGTGCGTTGTGTTAAAGACACCATAGCCGCCTGGTAAAATATAGGCAAATTAATTATGGGATATAATATTGCGAAGAATAATTACCTTAAGCAACTTAATTAGCATAATTACCTTAATTATATGTAGCCACGATATCAATGTTTTCGGTTTTTAAGGCCAGAAATAGCAATAAAAAAAGTTGTAATGATTTCAATAGGTTATTTTTACGCTATGAACGATATGAACGGTCTCAACAAAGTTTTCACTACACAGTAAGTTTTTTATTTTTGAAAATTGTGAAAATTCCAGCGGAGTAAGAAATTCTGGAAAATTGGAAAAACTAAAAATTTTTCTATCTGTATACTATATTTCTTTATCTATAGCGTTAATATCGTTCATAGCGATTCACTAACCCACTGGAATCATTACAACTTTTTTTTGCCTCCCACTGGTACGCTATGAACACTTTTACGAAAATTACAAAATTAAATATTTCGCGAATTAAAAAATATGTTTTAGAATTTATTTTGTAATTTTATTTCGCAATTAATTATTCTTAACGCCTAACAATAATCAAGATAATTCAGATAATTCAGATAATTCACTTAACAACCTTAATAGACCTTAAAACAGTAATAATATCTAGTTTATAGGTATGTGCATAACTTTATTAATTATTTGTGATATAAATGTCACTGTTGTATAAATGTCACTGTTTTTCGTAACTCAGGATAAGGGTAAGGAGGGACGGGGAGGAAATAAAATTCCAGAGGACACTCTAAAACCGCGGCATGTTTGAAATTTTTAATACCCATAACTGGTAAAACCGTATAGAGTGCAAAAAGACTTGGAGGCCTAATGGCAAGAGGCATTAAGTGTAATCATCCAGATGACCGCATTTACAAAAATCCCAATTATAGAACTACTCATGGCGTAGTAAAAGCTATACGTGCTAAACCTTGTGAAATTTGTGGGGCAACTAAAAACATTCAAATAGATCATTGCCACCTCACTGGTAAAATACGGGGAGGACTTTGTAGAAGCTGTAATATATTATTGGGCTGGATTGAAAAGCATAAAAGCAAATTAAAGAAAGTGTTTGCGTATATTAAAAAACACAAGTAGTATCTTTGGGAGATTGCCCCACACAATCTCAACCAATTTTTTGCAGGAGCAATCATGCCAGGTGCATTGTCACAAATCATTGAGATTCAAACAGCACTGGCGGCAGTGCAAAATGCCGTAAACAATCTGGTACAGGCTAATACAGCTTATTCTTCTGGTAGTTTAATTTCTACAACCTCGTTACAATCAGCACTCAATACCTTGGTAACTACGGTTAATACCGCGGCTACTACTTCTTCGAACAACACAATTGTAGGGAACCAATAAGATGCCAACACAAGCTATGTCTATTTCAGATTTGCAAGCCCATGTGACAGCTCTTCAGTTGGCCTATAATAGCGTCCTTACAGCCAATACCCAATCAGGTAACTTGGTAACAAGCTCAACTGTAACAGCAGTACAAACGGCTATTACGACCCTTCAGACAGCAGTAAGTGCTTTGACCCCGGTATTTCAAGGTAATAACTAATGGCAAGTTTTCCGTACGCCCCTGGATCCCAATTCGAGAACGAAACAGCAGTAAAACCTCAGCGTCTTCGGGATGTAACCGGGCGACAACTTGTTGTGCAGCACCAGAATATTTATGAAGCTGATTTTGAATACGGGCTACAGCCTTTGCGTTGGGAAGGTTTTACAGCAGGTAGCGGAGCTATTAGTGCCGTATCTTTTTCTGGCGGCGTACAGATGTCTGTTACAACAGGGTCTACGGATATTGCTATTCGGCAATCGCGCCCTTATCATAGGTATCAACCTGGTAAAACAATGAAGATGGCCACCGCCGCTAACTTTGGTGGGGCTACTACTAATCAACGGCAACGCGTTGGGTTTTTTGATGATGGCAATGGTATATTCTTTGAACAGGCTGATCCAACAACAACTAATCCAAGTGGTATGTTTTGTGTTTATCGGTCTAACATTAACGGTTTACCTATAGATACTCGCGTTAGCATTGAACAGTGGAATGGGAACCAAGCAGTAATTGCTGCGCTTAATTGGTCTAACATCCAAATGCTATGGATTGAGTATGCATGGTATGGTGCGGGTGGCCTGCGTTGGGGTGTCACAATTAACGGTGAACAATATATTTTGCATCAATTTGGCACTGGCAATAATCTGGCTAATCCTTGGTGTCGGACTGGTAACCTTCCTGTTAGGTATGAACTTCGCAACATTGGAACGGTTACAGCAGGGACAACTTTTTATCATTACGGTGTATCTGTTTTGGTTGAAGGCGGCGTGGATGAACAGCGTGGGTTTACCTATTCGTATGGGATGGCAGCTCAGACGCCCCAAAGAACGGTGTCGTCAAACACAGTAAGGTATCCGGTTCTTTCTATTCAGCCTCGTGCGATGGGCACGCAAGAGTATACTCAGGCAACAGCGGCTATTACAGCGGGTACGACTACGACCATGACAGCTTCTTCGGCGGCGTGGACTGTTAACCAGTGGAAGGGCAAATATGTTATATTTCCTTCTTTAGGCACAAATGGCTTGATGGCTTTGATTACTAGCAACACTGCAACCGTGTTGACTTTTCAAGATGCTATTACAGGCCTTGCTTTGGCGTCGGCTCCTACAGCGGGTATTAATTATACTATTGGATATCCTAACCGGGGGCAATTACTACCGCGCACATTAATCTTGACATCATCGGCTATTTGCCAAGTAGAATTAATTGTAAGCACACCAGGTAGTCCAGTGGTTTTAACAGGTGCTTCATTTGTGGCCTTGTCGACTCTTGGGTCTGCTAACTCTTTTGCTACACGAGATGTTTCAGCCACGGCTATGACTGGGGGAGAAGTAGTTTATGCTTTTGCGGCTCCTGCGGGTGGTTCTGGGTTACAAACATTTGATTTGAAAGACTTCTTCCCATTGGTCAATCTTATTAAGGGGAATTACCCAGACATCCTTACTGTGGCAGTGACAACTCCTTCGGGGACAGCAGCAAACGTAGGTGCAAACCTTATTTGCCAGGAAAAGATGTCATAAACTAACTGGTATAAACAAAATATGTTAGGGGTACTAAAAGACATATTTACTGGACCTGATAATCAAACTTTTGAGATAGCTCACTTTTTATGGGCACTTGGGGTTATTGTATTTCTTGCTTCAGTAGTTTATTTTGTTGTTCATACTGGTAGTTATCCTACTAATTTTGGGCAGGACTTTCTTACGTTAAATGCCGGTGGGGCGGCAGGGGCTTACGCTAGAGCTAGATCGGATGTGACTAAATGACTGAACGTGTAATTAACTCATTGAAATCTTTGGCTGAAAGCCTTAAAAAGAAACCAGAACCATTAGCTTTTGATTTTAAGCCTGTAGTGCCAAGTACTACAGTGCCGCCTACAGAAGATTTACCTTTGGAAGCTAAGAATGAGCACTGATTGGACTAAATTAGATAGTAATTCGATATCTTCAGTAGCTTATGACACAGATAAGCATTTGCTAAAAGTTCATTTTAATGATGGTGACACTTGGGCTTATAGTGATGTACCATTCCAGAAATTTAAATCTTTGGTTTATGCTGGATCTTCAGGCTCTTATTTGCGTAACCAAATAATTCCACACCACGAAGGGATTAAGTTACATGACGGAGCACCAGAAGAACTTTCCGACAGTGGAACCTGACGACGACAAAATAGAAATAATTACAAAATTATATAAAGACAGATACCTAGCTCATCAGGTATTATTCCCTCATAGACATAAAAACAAAGACCCAGAATTCCATAAAGAGCTTAAGGAGTTATTATATTCGCCTGAACCTTGGGTTGCAGCTGAGGCTTTTCGTGGGGCTGCTAAAAGTACTTTGATGGAAGAAATTATAATTCTTTGTGCGCTATTTGGAGACTTCAAATATGCAATCATTTTGGGAAATAGCTACGATAGAGCTTGCGAACGATTGGCAGCTATCAAAAACGAGCTTGTACAAAATGATGATATTAACGAGTTGTTTGGAACACAGTCAGGAGGAACTTGGGCCGCTGACCAAATTGTTTTACCCAACGGATGTAAGATTCAAGCCTTCGGTGCAAGGCAGTCACTACGTGGTGCTAAACATAATGACCAACGACCCGATTTCTTATTCGTGGACGACTTGGAAGACGAAGACAACGTGGCAACTGAAGACGCTCGCCGCAAACTCAAGCGTTGGTTTAACGGTGCTTTAATACCTGCTTTAGACCCCTCTGGCAAAATACGATTGGTGGGCACACCTTTGCACCCTAAAAGTCTGCTTGAAGAAAAAATGCGGGATGACGCTTGGAAAAGTTTAAGATTCCCAGTGATGTACTTTGATGCCGAAGGCAAACGTGTTAGTGCCTGGCCTGATCGGTTTACTATTGAATACCTTGAAAAACTTGAACAGAACTATATTAACGACGGAAACTACACTGAATTTATGCAAGAATATATGTGTATATCAGAAGATGTGGCCGCTAAACCTTTTCACGCAAATATGATAAAAGTAGAAGCCAGGTCGCATGCAATGGTGCCTATACAAATTATGGTCGACCCTGCGCGTACTGTTAACAAAACAACTTCTGCTAGAACTGGGTATGCCGTTTGGGCTTGGGTGGGTAATAAATTAGAAGTACATGAGGCTTTTGGGGCGTTTCATAGACCCGATGAAGTCATTCAAACTATTTTTGACCTTGACGAGAAATATAACCCCGTAGAAATTGGTGTCGAAGCCGATGGTCTTGAGGAGTGGCTGCTACAACCTCTTAGAATAGAAATGACCAAACGTGGTCGTCCTATACCTTTAGTTAAACAAAAAGCCCCTAGAGACAAGAACGGGTTTATTAAGGGGCTGCAACCGTTTTATATTGCCGGAGAAGTGGTGCATGCGAAAGACTTACCTGATTTGGTGTCCGAACTATTGCAGTTCCCCACTGGTCGGAAGGACGTGCCCAATGCACTTGCCTATGCTCTTAAAATGCGAGGGGGGAAGCCTGTCTATGAAGACTTTTGTTTTGCAAATATATCTCCGGCTCTTGACATACCAGAAAAAAGATATCCGGTGTATTTGGTCTTATCAGCCAGAGCAAGTTTAGTTGCGGGCATCATAGTTCAAATTATTAATAATCGAATAATAGTTTATAAAGATTGGATTTTAGAAGGCCAACCAAACGACATGGTTGAACAGTTAGTACGTGATGCGATCATGTACTCTAATAAAGAAGTTATACCTGTGGCTCCTAAAGATCAATTTAGCAAATATACAAATAATGGGCTAGAACCAGCTATACGGAAATTAAGATTAACTTTACGCGGTTCTGCGGAAACTATAAAAGCTAGAGGTTGTATTGCTCCGTGGCTAAGAAAAACTATTCAAGGCAACCCAGCTCTGATAGTATCTGATGAAGCAAGATGGACGTTAAATGGATTTGCTCGTGGGTATGCCCGTAAACTTAATGCGGCCGGGTTGCTGAGCGAGCATCCTGACGAAAACCTTTACGCCGTAGTTATGGAAGCTTTAGAAAGTTTTGTTATGTGGTTTGATGTAAGCCAAAAAAGTGATGCAAACGAAAACCTTAGATACGCCACCACGCCCGATGGTAGGCAATACTTAACTACGAGGTCTTAATATGGCAAAGAAATCACCTAAACCTGAAGAGCTAGAAGAAAAAGCGCAACAACTTGCCGCGCCTTCAGATATGAAAGACGACGATATTGAGGAAGAAGAACAAGACCTTGATTTAGAAAATCGCAAAAAAGACTATTCCGGGCTAGTAAAAGTACGCGAGCAAATGAGTGAGATATATCAAGCTGTTGTCCGAGGATTTGAAGATAAACAAGATCAAAATTCTACCATTGACGCTAATTGGGATATGTATAATTGTGTCCTAAATGAAAACCAAGCTTATTCCGGGTATAGTAACATTTATATACCCTTAGTGCGCGATGCTATTGAAGCTCGAGTTACTCGTTTTTCTAATCAGTTATTTCCACAAAGCGGTCAATATTCTCAAGTTGTTGGTACAGGGGATCCCGCTTGGGACTTAATGGCTATTTTAAATTATTATGTGACCCAATCAAAATTAAAAAGTATTGTAGTTCCTTCGCTTATGCGGGAAGGAGATTGCTCGGGCCAGTATAGCCTTCATATTGATTGGACAGAAACAACAAGGCACACAGTTAAAAAAGTAAAAAAACCCGTAACAGTATCACCTGAACTTGGGGTTGCTGCTGATAGTGAAGAGACCTACGAAGATCGGGAATACGAAGAAATTGTAGAAGGTAAACCTGATGTAATGGTTATAGACGCACGCAACCTAGTCTTTTTACCTGCAAGTGTTGATGATGCCGAAGATGCAGAAACAACGGCAATTGCTATTTGGATGACTAAAGCTAAAATTAAAAAATTAGCTAAAAAAGGTATTTTTGACAAAGATGTGGCCGATGATCTTTTAGAAAACTTTGATCAAACTAATTCTGGCAATACTCAAATGCCTGACACCGAAAAAAAGGCAATGAACCACGCTGGCATTAAAGCGGATAGTAAAGGGCAAAAACGGTGTTTAGTTTATAAAGTTTGGAGCAAGATTAAAATTAAAGGCGAATACCGCCTAATGGAAATGCACTTTGCTGGTGAGGACAAATATCTTTCTTGTAAACGTGTACCTTATTGGACTGATCGGGTTCCTGTAATTTCTAAACCTGTTGTAAAAGTCCCTGGTAGTATTTGGGGTAAATCTCCTGCTTCAGCTGTGGCAAAATTACAATATCAGGCTAATGACGCTGTAAATATGGGTATGGACAGTGCACAGTATGCGCTTATGCCTATTGTTATGACCAACCCAGAAAGCAACCCTAAAATAGGCTCAATGATTCTTGCGCAAGCGGCTATTTGGGAAACTAATCCTAAAGATACTCAATTTGCCAGTTTTCCACCGTTGTATAAAGATGCGCTAAACATTGTAGCGGTATGCAAAGACCAAATTATGCAATCTCTTGGGGTTAATTCGGCAATGATGCCTCATGCTTCGGGTGGAGGAAGTAAAAAACCTTCTCAAGCGCAAGTAGCCCAAGAGCAGCAAGTAGCTTTAGAAAGCACCAATAATGTTGTTTCGATTATTGAAGAAGGTATCCTTAATGAAGTTTTACGGTGGTTTTATGAATTAGATTATCAATATCGTAAAGAGCCACTAACAATACAGAAATTTGGGCAAATGGGGCTTCAAGCAGACCTACAACAAATTCCTCTTATCGAAGTAGGAGCACATTACGAATTTCGTTGGAATGGTACAGAAGCAAATAAAACTGTGCAAGAAATCCAACAAATGATTGCAGCTATGAATGTTATCCGCGGTATTCCTCCGCAACAACTAAACGGCCTAAAATTAGACATAACACCTATTTTAGAAAAACTTGCGGGAGCTGCTTTTGGTCCTCGTGTAGCCCCTCGTGTATTAATTGATCAAAGGCACCAAATGTCTTTGTCTCCTGAATTAGAAAATCAACTTATGTCTGGGGCTTTTCCCACACCTGTACACCCGGGAGATAACGACGTTGAACATATTCAGGTACATATGACGGCACAGGCAAATGATCAATTAGGCTTTGTACATCAACACATTATGGAGCACATGAGCCAAATGCAAGCTAAGAACCAAGCTATGCAGCCTCCTCAACAAGGAGCACCCGGAGTACCCGGTGGCTCAGGCCCAGGTGTAGCAGGAACTCCTCGGATGGGTGCACAACCAGGAAACCCGAGGCCCCAACAACCACCAGGAGCCATGTCTACTGATCAAATGCCTTTATCAATGCCAAGAAAAGCAAACATGTAAAATAATATTGCTTGATTAACAAATCGTGGTAATATAATTCAAATCGAATGGTTCCCGTAAGGAACCCCGAGCCACCAGCCGTAAGCGGTACAAGGAGAGCATTATGGACGAAGATATGGAACTTTACGCCCCCGAAAACACAAATGTAGAGGGTAACGAGGCCGAAGTCCCCGAGGATGAACTCCCGGAAAATGATGCTGATAGCGACGATGCTGACGAAGCCGATGGTGATGTAGGCGAAGAAGAAAGTAGCGAACCTGTTCAAAAAGGGAGAGCTGCTAACAGAATTCAAACCTTGCGCAATCGTGAAAAGGAAGCGTTAACTAAGGCAGAAAAGGCAGAGCAAGAAGTTGCAGCCCTTAGACGCCAGATGGAAGATGTCCAAAGACGTTTACACACTGGTACTATTCAACAGGACGCCGCAGCTAGACAAGCAGCCTTAGAAGCAATGGATCCTTATGAAAGGGTTCGTTTTGAAGCAGATGAAAAGTTTAATACTCTTCAGCGTGAGCTTCAACAAGTTAAAATGTCGGCTGCTGACAGTACGGACAGAGCAAATTTCCTATCCAAAGCCAATGTAGATCCAACTCGTGCAGAATTGGCCGCTAAGGTTGAGACTGAGTTGGCTAACATGAGGGAAAAAAACCTCAATGCTCCCAGAGAAGATATTTATTACTATTTGCTTGGTAAAAGCTTAGCCGAGAAAAAGGCAAAATCTGGTGGAAAAACCCCAGAAAAACAAGCAGCCAGAGCAAGAGTAGAACAAACTCAGGGGCGGTCATCTTCTGCAAGAAGTGATGCAGCATCGGGGGGGCGTAAAGGCAAAACAGCCGAAGAACGGCTGGACGGTATAGTGTTTTAATAGTCTCCGGCGATTCCCGCCGGGGGTCGCAACTAAGGAGATAAGACATGACGACAGCAGTAAATTATCAAGCCACGTTTAATTCAGATGTAGAAAACTACATTCAGGATAAAACCCTTCCTTTGACACAGCGTCAATTGGTAGCTTATCAGTTTGGTGATATGCTTCGCCTTCCAAAAGGTCGTGGCCTGACTTACACTGCATCGCGTTATGATCGTGTTAATTTGCCTTTTGCTCCTTTGTCAGAAGGTGTTCCACCTGTAGGTGAAGCTCTTAATTTGACTCAGGTTACCGCAACTGCGCAACAGTGGGGTGATACAATTACCATTACTGACGTAGCGGATATGACAATTAAACATCCGCTGTTCCAGAAAGCTATTGAACTTATCTCTATGTCACTGGCTGAAACACTTGAGCGTAATACGTTCAATAATTTGTTGGCAGGTACTCAGATCAACTATGTAAATACCCGTGGGGCTCGCGCTTCCCTGGTAGCCGGTGACGTATTAAATCCTCATGAACTGAACCGCGCCGCTGCTTCGCTCTATACAATTGGTGCTCCTCAGTTTATGGGGCAGCAGGAAGAAGATGCCAAGATTGCTGCTGACAAACCAACGATGGCTTCGGCTTCGCCTAAGGGTAAATCGCACTATGTGGCACTTATCCATCCACTGCCAGAACAAGACTTGCGTGAAAATGCTACAATTGTTACCGCATGGTCGTATAGTGATTTGAACCGTTTGTATAACAACGAACTTGGCGAGTGGGCGGGTATTCGTTTCTGCCGTTCTAACATGGTGCCTTTCTTTACAGGTGTTGCGGCGGTTTCAGGTACAGCAGGTACAGCAGGTACTTTAGCAACAGGTACTTACTACGTGCAGGTAACTGGGTCGGTTCAGCAGAATGGTTATGAACAACGTATTTATCAGGTTTCTAGTAGTATTTCAGTAACGGGTCCTAACGGTTCGATCTCGGTAACTGTTCCTACTCTCGCTGGGTACACTTTTAACGTATATGTTGGAACCACTACAAGTCCTGTTAACTTAGGTTTGTCGACTTCTGGCCCGACTTCGGGTTCACTTGCTGGCAACGCAGTTAGCATTGCTTCTGGTTCTACCATTGTTATCACTGGTACGGGTACTTCGCGTACTCCCCCTGCGGCCCCTGCAACTGGCGTCACTGTGTATCCTACCTTTATTATCGGTAAGAGTGCTTATGGTCAGGTTGTTCTTGACGATGCTAAGTTCACCTATCTGAAACAGGCTGACAAGAGTGATCCTTTGAACCAGTTGCGGATTGTAGGTTGGAAGGTTATGTACGGTACGCTAATTGAAAACCAAAACTTCTTTATGCGTATTGAAAGTGCATCAAGCTTCAGTGCCTCATTTGGTTAATAGCTGACTGGAACCCGGGGTACTACCCCCGGGTTACCTCTTTTTAAGGAGAACTACTATGGCAACCAAGACACTTGGAACCAATGCAACAACCTCATTAACTGCCTTGCCTTTTGCTCGCGGGGGCTTAGCCGCTGCTGATGTAGCTACAATCACTAACGGTATCTTGAATGACCAGGTAAACGGAACACCAATTTTTCCGGGGGCTTTTTCTTCACAAGGTTTATTGTACATCCCTAACCGGGGTATTCTTCAAGTTCTCCCTGGTGACTATGTTGCGATTGATAACAAAGGTTGGCCTGTGCTAATATCCGCTTATTCCATTGCTAATGGAGCATGGACTCACAGTTAACAGGAGTAAAATATGGCTCGCCCACCTAAAAACAAGTCGGAAACTGAATATAAAGTTCCGGCTGATACCAGCTTGCTTTCTGATCAAGAATTGCTTGAAATTGAACTACAGGCTCAAAAAGAATATGAAGCAGAAATAAAAGAGCAAACTATTGCGGCTATTAAAGAAGAAAAAAAGAAAGAACTGGCACGTAAATCTCTTTTTTCTGCTGGTAAAGACGCCGAAGGTGAGGAAATTGAGTCAATTACTATTGATTTGGCCCCACATTCGCCAGACATTACTTTGGATGGCCGTAAATTTTTCCACGGTATGACTTATAAGTTTACTAAAGCACAAGCAGCGACTATTAAAGAAGCTATGTTCCGCACTTGGCAGCATGAACGGGAAATCGGTGGTGCTAATATGAACGCGGAACGCGGGTATCGTGCCCTTAATTCTCGCATTTAATAGGAGCTAACATGACTAAAGAAACTGCACCAGAAAAGCTGATTGGCTATGTATTCCAGCTTGTTACTAGTCTAAGTGATCGACAACAACTAACCATTTCTGGCAATCTTGGGCTTAATGCTGCAAAAGAAGAAATGGGTGTTGAATTTGACAAACTAGTAGCTGTTACAAGTCGCTTGTCAGCACGTCATAGGGCTGTAGAGAAAAAAGCCCAAATAGCAGATGGTAAAATTAAACTTAATGCCCTTGAAGAAGATATGAAGCACGCAGATGCTACAATTGATTTGAGTAAAAAGACTAGCCCAGAACGTATTGCTGAAGAAAATGCTCGTCAATCAAATGTGCGTTTGATGCGTAATCTTAAAGGCACTATCGCTGGTTATGAGGCAGAACTTATAGAAATTGAGAAAGAAGCGGAGTAGCATATGGCATACACCTGCCAACAGATTATCACTCTTGCGACACAAATAGCAAAAGCCCCAGGATATACGTCTCTCGCTGGGCAATTGCTAAATGTTGTACTTGAGGAACTGTGGCAGGTGTATGATTTTGCTTTTTCTCGACAGAAAACTTACATTGACCTAACGGTAACACAGCCTACTGATTCTTATGGTCAGCCCTTAGGATATAGTTTACCTACATTACATGAACGCACTTTGGAAGCTTTTTACATAGTTAACGGTGCTCCTAGAACTGTTACTCAACTACCTATTGAGCAATATGATAACCTTTTTCTGGGTGTTACTGGGTCTTCATATCCTGAATTTTACTGTATTGATGTAGCTCAAACACCTCACACTGTTCTGGTTTACCCTTTGCCTCCTTTAGCTACCGGAATATATGTTAGGTATTTGCCTGAACAAAATGCTATTACGACCCCTGAAACTTCTTCAACAATACCGTGGTTTCCTCAACAGCTTTATCTTATTACCCGGCTTGCTGCAGAAGTAATGATGGTAACTGATGATGCTCGTAGAGATAAGTTTTTGGACGACGCAGCTAAATTACTAGAAAAGTTCTTGACTATGGGTGCAGATGACCGCGAGAATTATGTACAACAGGTTAAATTAGACCCCCGTACATTTCGCTCTGGTGGGGCGCAAAGGCCTACTAAAACTATGCCGCTGTAGGAGCTAATTTATGCCCTTACGCAATGCCAATGCTTTCAAATATAAGCCAAGAGGTGTAGTAGATAGCTGGGATGGGATGAATAGTATTCCCGGGGGCATGCAATCTTTACAAAACCTTATTCCAGATCCTTCTACACCTATGGCGTTCCAATGTCGCCCAGCGATGACTTCTGTTTCTACTTTTTCGGGGTTTTCTTCCCCTGGCGTAGTGTCTGCAGCATACGAGATTAATAATGTAGTTTATGGATTAATTGCTAGTTCTTTAAACGCTGGATATGACCAACCTTTTGCATATAACTTACTAACAAGTACATTTTTGACTATACAGGGTATTACTTCTGGAAATGTACCTACAACTCAGGCCTCTACTGGAACTTGGACACCACCTACTGCAGCTGTTAATGGGACTTTTATAGCATTTACACACCCAGGATTCAACGGAACTAATGGCTATTTTGGTTATTTTGATATTTCTAACTATTCTGTAACTTCTAACGGAAATATAGCTTCTGGTAGCGCCACGGTCACTGGTGCTTTCCCTATTACAGGGATTCAAGTTGGATATAAAATATCAGGTACAGGTATTCCTTCAAGTACACGAGTTACAAATGTTGCAAATGTTACACAGCAAGGAACGGGCACAACCAACTCAACAACTTCGGTAACATCTGTAACAGTTTATATTCCCGTTGGCTCAGCTATTACAGGAACAGGTATCCCCTCTGGCACAACAGTATCAAATATAACTGGTTCTTCAGGGAATTATACAATAACGCTCTCGCAAGCTGCTACGGCTTCGGCTTCCGGTGTTACTCTTTATGGCACTGGCACAACTATTACAATGTCGGCCAGTGCTACAGCTACGACTAATGGGCTATCAATAACTGTGGCAGGTGGTACGACTACAAGTCCTTTATGGTCTTCTGGCAATACAACTATGAACGGCTTAACTGCTGTCCCTACGTCGGTACAGTTATTTTATAATCGGTTTTATTTTGCAGTAAATAACACACTTCAATATACAGATACTTTATCGTTAAATCGTACTAATACTTCTCAATCTTTGACCGCTGGGGAGACTAGCCCTATTACGGCTTTATCATTATTTACTCTTACCACAACAACACAAGGTGTCTTACAAGGGCTTTTGGTTTTTAAATCAAATACTGTCTTTCAGGTAACAGGAGACGCAGCACTTAGTACTTTGGCTATCAATTCTTTAAATACCGCCGCTGGCACTATTGCGCCTAGTTCGGTTGTGCCTACGCCTTCAGGCGTATTTTTTATGGCTCCCGATGGTATTCGAGTTGTGCAAGCAGACGGAACAGTTTCAGAACCAAACGAAGATTTAAGGCTTCCTTTTTTAGGGGCTTTATACCCTTCGCGTGTTAATGCGGCTTACAATTCAGATGTTTACCGAATTTCCGTACAGAATACTAATGCTACTAATTCTCCTTGGCAAGAATACTGGTATGATATTGGCAAAGAAATATGGACAGGCCCACATACTTGTCAGCAAGATATTGCGCTACCTTACGGCTCTGGTTTTATTTGCTTTTCACATCTTCACTCCGCAACTATGTATAGTTCGTATACCACACAAGTTTCGGGTGTTTCATTTACTGAATACGGTTCTGCACTGCAATGGTACTTTATTACAGCCCCTATAGGTGAAGACGATAGTATGTATGTAAATTCAGTTAATGTTACTACAATTAATATGGCTTTTACGTCGGCTTCACCTAATGTTACATGCACGGCTTCTGATGAAAGTTCAGGGTTTTTAGCCACAGCTTCAGTCGCTCCGCCAGCTATATACGCGCCTATATGGGGTTCTGTAACTTGGGGCAGTTTTATATGGGGTTCTGTACAATATGGCATGCGGCCACATTTAATACCTTGGACAAATCCTATTGTTTTTACTAAGATGGTGTTCCAAGCTACTGCACTTTCATCGCTAGGGTTTAAGGTGAGTAACTTGAGGATTATGGTTCAACTTGTTGACTATTTAGCCCCGGTGTAAAATGTCAATTATATCATCTTTGCCTTATACCTTAACAAACGGTAGTACCGCCGATGCTTCGCAGGTAATGGCTAATTTCACTCAGATTTATAATAACGTAAATAATAATGCTGCAACTGCGGGAGCCAATTCTTCTATTACGTCTTTGACTGGTCTTACAACTCCTTTATCAGCCGCCCAAGGGGGGACTGGCAATTCATCACCAACTGCTAATTGTGTGGCTATAGGTGAAGGCACCTCTGCGGCATTTAATTTTGTGGGTCCGGGAACTTCAGGGCAAGCTTTGGTTTCTAACGGTACTGGGGCTGATCCTAGTTTTCAATCAATAAATACAGTCCCTTCTGGTGCAATGATGATGTGGCCTACTGCTTCGGTTCCTTCGGGTTGGCTTGAGGCTAATGGACAATCTACAACAGGCTATCCAAACCTTGTTAGTATTTATGGTTCTACCTTACCTGATATGCGGGGTTATTTTCCTCGCGGTTGGGATCATAGTCGTGGTTTGGATCCTAATACGCCTTCACTTTTGCAAACAGTTACGGATCAATTTAAGTCACATAGCCATACTGTTACAGACCCCCAACATCAACACGGCAGCACAGCAGGTCAGTTCGTTACAGCCGGTTCATCTGGTGGTTCATATGGTGCTGGCTCTAACGGCCTTGGAGTGTCTGCTACAGCCTTAGCCTCAACTGGAATTAGCATTAACAACACTGGTGGAACTGAAACTGCGCCTAAATATATGGCGTGGATGTTTATTATTAAAACATGAGGAATGTTATGTTTGCCTACGTACCAGAAGTTCCGGGGTTAGTTGTAGCTGTATCTAAAGATGATAAATCTTCATTGCGGGAATGGTATCATTTTAATGGAGATGTGCAACCTGGGTGGTCTTTTGATGGGTCAACTTTTGTTTCTCCTCCTGAAGTAATTATTCCGCCGCCTTTACCAACTATTGAGGAAATAGAACAGGTTACACAAGAGAATGAAGTTGGGTTAAAGTACAATATTGAATTAGCTAAACAAATTGCCGCATTAGAAACAAAGCAACAGCGTGCTGTAAGAGAAGCCCTTTTAGGAAGACCAGAAGCGTTAAAAGAATTACAACGTATTGATATAGATATCACTTTGCTACGTTCTAAAATATTGTGAGGCAATTATGCAAGAATCATTAGAAGCTAGAGTTAGAGCAGCAGAAGTGTACATAGAAGGTCACGCAGAAAAACTCGGTGACTTAAACAAAACACTTGAAAAAACTAACATAAAGTTAGATAAAATGATCAATGCTCTGACTGAAGTTAAAACAACTCAGAAAGTTACTCATGCCATTGCAGGTGGTTTAGGCTCTTTTATAGCTCTAATATTTGATCATTTTTGGAAGCATTAAATGTCTATTGACTTAGATAAGCTAGAAATGCAGCTGACTGATGAAGAAGGCCGCAGACTTAAATTCTATTTTGATACCCGCGGTATTCCCAGCATTGGCATAGGCAGAAATCTTCGTGATGTTGGCCTTACTGGAAATGAAGTTACTTATCTTTTTCGTAATGATATAGACCGTGTGGGGCAGGAGCTTAATGATAACTTACCATGGGTTTTAGATCTTGACGATGTAAGACAAAGAGTTTTTTATGATTTGTGTTTTAATATGGGTATTTCTAAACTGCTTACTTTTGTACGAATGTTAAGCTATGCACAAACGGGCGATTTTGGCAATGCTGCTATTGAATTACATCATTCTATTTGGGATAGCCAAGTAGGTGACCGTGCTCGTAGACTTGAGTCAATGCTTAAAACAGGAGAAGATCCATGATATTTTCGACTATTCAGTTCCTAGTAGTTTGTGCTTTTTTTGTGTTTGCTTATCACTATGAGCGAAATGGTAATCCAGTGAATTTGGGTGATTTCTTGAGTAGGGCCGTTTGGGCTTTTGTATTTAGCGCAGGATACATAATTTTAGCTCTTACTAATACTCAATCTTTTGTGCTTGCCTATCTTCTATTTGCAGCTTTTGTGGCTATTCTTATCCCCCATGGATTTGCTCAACGAATGGGGAACCGGGATAACACCTGGCAGGAAGCTACTGGATCTTGGCAAAAATATTGGCCGGGTTATTGGGTAGTATGGATCAAAAACCTTTCGAATCTACAACAAGACTTTTTAGGTATGCTATCGGTAGGTATCTTACGCGGTTTTGTGGTTTTTGCCCCCACCCTTTTTTTGGGTACAAGCTTTATAGGTGTTTTAGCTGCGATCGTGACAACGAGCCTGGGGCAGACTTTTAGCTATTATGTTGGTTGGAAATTTCCATTATCTATTTGGGGTAATACAGCAAAATCTTCTGAATGGGGCGAATTTTTTGTAGGGGTTATTTGGGCCATCAGCTTATCTTTGTTTGTATGGCTATAACGTACCAAAAAGAATTATTCCGTAACATAATGTCGGAATTGCCAGAACTCTTTTACGCTCATTGGGTAGAACTTGAAAGCCATTTAGCTGAATGTCCTATTGATGTTGACTGGGAACGGTATCTTAAGGCCGAAAATTTAGGGAAATTACATATACTTACAGTACGAGACAATGTTGTTTTAATTGGATATTTTTTCTGCTACGTAGATACAAGCGCGCAAAGTAGACTTGTTAAAAGAGCCGTTTCTGATCTTTTATACTTAAAGCCGGAATATCGTAGGAAACTTTCTGGAATAGGTATAAAATTAATAAAACATGCCGAACAAATGGCGCGTGACTTGGGTGCTAAAAAGCTTTATATTCTTGGGAAGGCTAACGCCTCATTAAAGGTCATCCTTGGCCGTTTGCAGTATAACTTGGAAGAAGAAGTAATGTCCAAGCTATTATAGGGGGTTTCATGTCAGGTATTATAGATATTATTGGCAGCGCCACATCATCTAGCTATAACGCACCTACTCAACAGAATGTGTGGCAGCCCTCAAACCAAAATGGATTAGACACTTCTTTTAACAACGCTATTTCTCAATCACAAAATAATAACCCATATGTAACTAACCAAGGTATGTATCAAAACGTACTTAACCAGCAGTACAACAATCCGTATGCTTCTGGATACCAAAACGCAGCTAATACAGCAGGGCAAACATACAACACAGTAGGTAATCAGGCTTTACAAAGTTCCCAGAACCTTAACGGGGCTTCTACAGCCTTACTCAATACAGCAATGAACCCACAAAGCGCACTTTATAACCAACAACAGCAAATGAATACTGATCAAACTAATGCTTCTTTAGCCGCAAGAGGATTGAACAGCTCAGGGTATGGGGCGGATTTGGCTAACCAGTCTAACCAAAATTTTAATATGAATTGGATGAACAACCTTCAAAGTGCGCAAACAAACGCTCTTAATGCTGCGGGTCAAGGTTATACTAATGCCGGGCAACTTGGTTCGGGTGCTGCACAAGCTCAAACTCTTGGCGGTCAATCTGGTTACAACGCTGCTAATACAATTTCTGGTGACCAGTTATCGGCTTTATCTAATTATGGACAGCAGACAGGTAATCAAGCTAATACCCTTACTAATCAAAATCTTTCGGCAATGCTTAGCTATCTTGGGCTAGGATCACAGCAATCTGATAGCCAAGCTAATCTTAACAACCAATATTGGCAGAACCAAAATGCCTATACTTCTAATAAAAATAACCAAAACCAACAATTTTGGGGTGATATTGGTAATTTTGCTAATTATGGAGCTATAGGAAAAAGTGGTACACAAACTTTAATCTCGGCCCTAAACGCAGCACACGGGGCCAATTAGCTGGAAGAGTTAGGTAAGTCATGGACCAATTTGGATATAATCCCCCGGGTGTTGCTTCTGACATACGCCAAAAGATAGAGCAGCTGCAAAATGCTCGGCAGACTAATGCTCAAAATATGTATAATTTTAATACTCAGAGATCTTTAGATCAAGCTTTAGGAAGTGATAATACTGCACAAGCTATTATGGCGTTATCACAATATCAGCAAAACGCACCTATGCCCGGGCAATCCTCGATGCCCCAACAGCAACCACAATTTCAGCCCCCTATGGGTGGGACACAGCCTCCAATTATTCCTGTCCAGTCAGCACCTATTGGTGCCCCAGCTCCTGCTATTCCTCAAATATCAGCATCACAATTACAGACCCAACCTCAAGGCAATCCTAATCAAGGTGTTGCAGCTAATATTAGCCAAATGCCTGTACCTCCTATGCCTCAACAAATACCGCAAGGGCTGACTCCTCAAATGGTACAAACATTACAACAACCAGGCGGGGTCAATCAGATATATCAAGCTATTCTGCAAGAACCAGGCGGGGTCAATCAGATATATCAAGCTATTCTGCAAGCTAACCCAAATATGGAACCTGCAGCCCGTAGCCAAGTTGTCCAAAAACTAATGGAAGCCCAAAAGAGTGATCCTTATAAACAAATGCTTGAAATGCAAAAATTAGGCATGGGTCAATACGCCCCCGATCCCGCAGTAGTTGCTGCAGCGGTAAAACAGATTAAGAGCACTGGCAATTTTCAAGTATTGAGCCGTTTGCCAGCACCAATCAGGGAAGCAGTTCTAGCTAAGTTACAAGATTTTGATTCAGGCAACGCTCAAGTCGAACTTACTGGCAGAAAAGCACAAGCCGGTTCAGAAGGTCGTCAAACTGGGCAATTGGATGTTGCTGGTGAAGGTTATGCTAAAATTATGCCTGATGCCCTAGCCGCTTCTGCTAAAGTACCAAGAGAAAGCTGGAAGTTTGCCAATCAAGTAACTAACTGGCTAAGAGAACAATCAAATGACCCAGATTTTGCAGAATTTCAGAATTATAATCTTGGGCTAGTGCGGGAATACGCACGCTCAATGGGTGGTACTGTTTCAGCTCAAACTAAAGCTGAAGTGGCTCTAGGAACTGCCAAAAATGAAGCAGCTTATGATAGAGCAGTTAAAACTCTTTATAGAGAAATACAAGATGCTGCTCGCGGCGGCCAAAAAGCTCTTGCTAAAACTTCTGGTTCAATCCCTAGAGAAGATGTGGATTTAAGTGAAGGCAGTGGTATAAAGGTAAATAGCACCAATCCTAATGGCGATGATTTTTCGCATTTATGGCAATAGCCCATGGCAAAATCGTGGAACGACGTAGCTTCTAGTATTGAATATCAAAGCTTGCCAGAGGACAGGAAAGAAGTTGCGCGTACCCAATATTTTAATTCTGTTGTAGCCCCAAAAGTGCCTCAAGAAAAATTAGATGTAGCGCGTCAGCAATTTGATACTTCTAGTAAAGCACCTATTAAAGACGACAGAAGTTTTGTTTCTAAAGCTTTAGGATTACCTATTCTTACTCCTGAAGACAAAAAAATGGGTCTAGGAAGTGCTTTAGCCTCAGATGCAAAGACTATTGGCTCAGGCCTTATAAATACAGTCGCCGCACCTTTATTAATGACTAAAGCTGGTTTAGAAAATCCCGGAACTGAAAAAGGCTATGATGCCGCTAGAAATCTAGCTATGACCGCCGCTGGGGGAATGGGTGGGGCAAAAGGGGCTACAGCTAAAATTACAGAGACTCCTTTGCAAAAATCTCTCACAGAGTTAGGCGTAGGTAAACTTAAAAAGAACCCCAACCAAATACAGGGAGCTTTAAAAGCAGGGCTTGAGAATACTACTTCTTCTCTAGCAAAAATGGGCGGGGGCACACCAAATCCTTCGCCTTCAAACCTTGCCGAGAATGTAACAGGTAGTATGGGCAAAGCTTATAGACAGTTAAATGATATTGTACGCAAACAATATGATGTTGCCCGGGAATATGGTAAAAATGTAGACGCTAGTTCTGTATCAAATAAAGAAGCTTTAGAAAATATCATATCCCAAGAAAAAGACGTAATGGGGTTTGACATAAAACAAAAAGTGCAAAAACTGCGCGATCAAAGGCTTACCGATGAATCTGATATTATTGGTCTAAGGCAGCAATTACACGATTTGGAGTACGCAGGAACCCACGAGTCTCCCAAGACACAAGTAAAGGCTGAGTTGTCGCAACGACGCATACAAGCGGCAAAAGACCAGATGGCTAAAAAACAAGAATTAGCTGCTTCTCGCGACAACCAATTACAGGAGTTGGAAAAGAAAATGGCGTTGGCTCCTAAAGGAGGGATGCCCACAGAAATAAAAACAGCTGAAGATCTGGTTAATGCCAAACAAGCCCTTAATAAAGTCAGAACTATGAATATGTCGGATGCAGAATTAAAAATGCACCAGTCAAAAATAGAAGAAGTGAATAAAGCCCTAGAAGAAGTCAAAAAAGCTAGTCCTCAATTTGCTAATTACATAAACAAGGCAAATAAAACTTATGCCACTAAGCTAGACCGATATGAAGGAAAAGCAGCCTCTTCTCTTGGTGTAGACGAAAGTTTATTGGAAGCCTCGCACAATGGTTCTAAAGAAGCTTTACAAAATGCCCTTGCCTCGTCTTCAAAACTTTCCCAAAAAATATATGCTCCTTTTCAGGTAGACTGGCTTAAGACGGCCATGAAACCTAAAGAATTCAAAGAACTTATGTCCACCAAAGTAAACGAGCTTTTGTCTAATTCAGTAAAAAGTGCTGAATATTATAAAGAAAACAGAGAACTTATTGAGCATATACTTGCTAACGGGCTAGGAGTTAAGGAAGGACTTTATAAACCGAAGCTGGAAGCAATAGACACAGTACTTAAAGAGTTAGAAAATGGTAAGATTTCTCTGCAAATGTCCCCTAAAGAGTATAGAGACGCCCTCGGTTTGGCTGCAAGAAGTGTAAATGCTCTTAAGGCTACAGTGTCTACTGTCACTTCCGGTGGT
Organism: uncultured Methylococcaceae bacterium; assembly: GCA_903927955.1. GTDB lineage: Bacteria > Pseudomonadota > Gammaproteobacteria > Methylococcales > Methylomonadaceae > Methylovulum. The sequence goes on from CAIYOW010000013.1 coordinate 38,249, forward strand.
AGACCAAATGCTTATGGTATGTCTAAAGCTGCTGAAGCAGTAGGAGTAGATCATTCTGGTGAAGCTAAAAGACTTCTTACTTTACGGAAAAAAGTACAAGAGCAAAGTCAAAATCTCTCTGGGCCAGTGGTAGGGGGGGCTATTGGTGGGGCTATTGGACAAAGGGAAAATCAATGAAAATATATTATTTAAAAAACAGAGACCAGTCTGATCCTTTAAAAATACTTCACATGTGGGCGATAGGACGCACGTTTGCAGTAAAATTGTTTGTCGGCCCTAAGTTCTATAATATTAGGTTAAAAATATGAAAATACTTATTATAGACGCCAGCGGGGCTTCATTAGACTGGACTATGCGGTGCCTTAAAGATGGACACCAAGTTAAATGGTATCTTCCCGCCATGAAAAGCAAACTTATGCCTTGTAAAATCGGGAAAGGGCTTGTGGAAATAGTTAATGACCCTCGTGATTGGTATCGCTGGGCGGATCTTATATTCTATACCGATAACACCAAATGGATTGAGTATGCTGATATATGGCGTTCTCAAGGCTGGCCGGTTATTTCTCCTTCTGCCATTACAAGGGAATGGGAATTAGACCGTGATTTAGGGCAAACAATTCTTAAAAAAGCGGGTGTTAAAACTATCCCCGGCAAGGGCTTTAACGACTACGATACCGCTATAAATTATGTAAAAAAAGAAATGAAACGGTTTGTGTCAAAACCAAGCGGAGATGCTGATAAAGCTTTGTCTTACGTATCTAAATCTCCTGCTGATATGGTTTATATGCTGCAAAGGTGGAAAAAGACCAATAAGCTAAAAAGAGAGTTCATTCTGCAATCTTTCTGTCCAGGGGTAGAGATGGCCGTTGGAGGGTGGTTTGGGCCAGGGGGATTTAATGAGGGCTGGTGTGAGAACTGGGAATTCAAAAAACTTATGAACGATGATTTAGGCGTTGCCACGGGGGAGCAAGGTACGGTAGTTCGATACACTAAAAAGTCTCTATTGGCTGATAAAGTCCTTAGGCCTGTTGAAGAAGCTTTAGCTAAAGAAAACTATGTGGGCTATGTAGATGTTAACTGTATTATTTCTGAAGATGGTACTCCATGGCCTTTAGAATTTACTATGCGCCCCGGCTGGCCATTATTTAATATTCAGCAACCTTTACACATTGGGGACCCTGCTGAGTGGTTATATGATCTGGCGGTTGGCAGAGACGCCAAAAACTTTAAGATTAACGAAATAGCGGTTGGTGTGGTATTATCAATTCCAGATTACCCTTATAGCCAGTTGACTCGCCGCGAAGTACAAGGGATACCTGTCTACGGGTTTGAACTAAACGAGGATATACATCCATGCGAAATGATGATGGGCGTAGCCCCGCAGGAGAAAGATGGGAAGATACTGGATTTACCTTGCATGGTGACAGCTGGCGATTACGTACTAGTGACGACAGGGACATCCTCAACAATATCTTCAGCGAAGAAAAAAGCCTATGCAACAATGAAGAAGTTACAAGTACCGAACAGCCCGATGTATCGGACGGATATTGGGAGCAGATTGAAAAAACAATTACCCGAACTTCAAGCAATGGGGTACGCAAAAGATCTGATCTACCAATAGAGGCTATTACTCTTGATAGTTTAACTCCCTTGGCTTTAGCGGCATTTAAAGAAATTCTTGAAGCCCCTTTGGACTTAGAAGACCCTAACTACTCTCGTCTTATAGCTACCAAGAATGGGGCTGCTGTTGCTGTGGTTAATGCGGTAATAAAATCAGATGAAAATAGCTTTAAGAAACGTAATAACACAGTTTTAGAAAATTTGCTTCTCAGAATGAAACAAGCAGAAAAACCCGTTATTACTATTGAGCAGAACTAATTTGTACCCTCAATGCCGCAATTTTTGCCTCTAAGGTAGCTAAAGCCTGGGCCGAGGTCATGCTGGGAAAATTAGGATCCGTTGATGAAAAAGTACTTGTTGAACCTGTTTGTGCCCCTCGCACCATGCGAGGTGTTTGTAAAGCCTCTAAGGCTGCAATTTGGTCTAAAATGGTAGGTTGTTGCACCGCAGTTTGAGAAGGAGTAGGGGGCGTAAAAACGCCATTGACGTAAGACCAACCTATCTGACCAACGTCAGTCTGTACATCTTCGGAATTAAGCGGAAAATCCGAAACGTATAGATTGCTTACAACTCCATCTACTATAACAGCATAGTTCATAAAAACCTCACGCGCTTAA
>CAIYOW010000014.1 GCA_903927955.1 uncultured Methylococcaceae bacterium
ATTTTCACGACCTAATTTTGCCAGAAAGTAGCCATGTTCGAAGACTACATTTTGTCGCGCTCGATTTTTGAGCGGAAACCCTGATTCGTGGACACCACGACCATCGTCACACGGTGTATACAGAACGAGTGCAAAATCTGCATCATTAGCAAAATGCTCAATTTTTTCTATGATAGTCATTCCGCCGTTCGCTTGCTCATGCAAGATTATTGCCTCTAGCCCCAGTTTTTCAACAAAACGACTTACTTCTTGTTTTGCTTCGTTATCTCTCCCATGAACAATGAATACATTCCGCTTGTTTCTCGCAATTGGCTTGAGCTCATCACTACCGACACTGTTTTGGTATGGGACTGTTGATAATATTGGCTGAATTGGCTGCCCAAACTCAAGAGCATCTAGGACGGGTGTAAATGCTTCAGAAATATATGACCTCCTCTCAGCGTAGGTTCCAAACTTTTGCTGGATAAATCCCCAAAAAGAATCAAGATTACGATGCTGCCGAAGCCACTGGGGCAAGCCATCTGCCAAATTTGAGTTGCTTAATAGCTGCCTACGTAAGCTTTCAAATTCGCCAGAATTAGCAGTCAAGCCTGTTGCCCTTGCCGTTAAAAGATTTACTAAATAGCTTACTTTGTCAAAATCCGTTTGCAAAAATTCGATACTCAATGAATTGCCCTCATAAATGCATAAACCCCGTGACCCAATGATTGCAATGAAGGTTTACCACAAGCTCCCTCAATAAATCCCATACACCATGAGCAGTCGCTCAGTCACTACTCCACCGCCACCCGCGCAAACTTCCGCTTACCCACCTGATAAACATGCTTGGAACCTGCCGCCACCAGCAACTTAGTATCACTGACCTTTTCACCATCAATCTTAACCGCCCCTTGGTTGATTTGCCTGATGGACTCGGATGTGCTGGCGGTCAAGCCTGCATCTTTCAACAGATTGGCAATGCCATAAACGCCATCGGTTGCGGTCAATTGAACTTCGTCAATTTCATCCGGCATTGCGCCGCGCTGGAATTGCGCCACAAAATGCGCCAACGCCAATTCCGCCGCCGCGCTGCCGTGGAACCGTGCCACAATTTCTTTACCTAACAAAAACTTGATATTTCTGGGATTTTCTTCACCCGACTCACAGCTAGCCCGCCAAGCATTGATCTTCGCCATTGGCTCAAAACTCAACAGCTCAAAATAACGCCACATCAAGGTGTCGGATATGGACATCACTTTACCGAACATGCTGTTAGGTTCATCAGCAATACCAATATAATTGTTCAGGGACTTGGACATTTTCTGCACACCATCCAAACCTTCCAAGATAGGCATGGTCATCACCACTTGCGGCTTTTGCCCATAAATCTCCTGCAAATGCCGCCCCATCAACAAATTAAATTTCTGGTCAGTGCCGCCCAACTCCACATCGGCCTGTAACGCCACCGAATCGTAACCTTGTATCAACGGATACAAAAATTCATGGATGGCAATGGCTTGACCGCCCTTAAAACGCTTATGGAAATCATCGCGTTCCAACATGCGGGCCACGGTGTATTTGGCGGTCAATTGGATCAAATCCGCTGGTGACATGGCATTCATCCAAGTGGAATTGAACACCACTTGAGTTTTGTCGCGGTCCAGAATTTTAAAAACCTGCTGCTGATAAGTCTCGGCGTTAGCCAATACTTGCTCGCGGGTCAATGGCTTACGGGTGACATTTTTACCTGTGGGGTCGCCTATCATGCCGGTGAAATCGCCAATCAAAAACAACACCTCATGACCCTGCTCCTGAAACTGCCTGAGCTTATTGATCAACACGGTATGCCCCAAATGCAAATCCGGTGCAGTCGGGTCAAAACCCGCCTTAATCCGCAAAGGACGGCCTTCAGCCAATTTTTTAAGCAATTCTTGCTCGACCAAAACCTCTTCAGCCCCTCTTAATAGGCTTGCCATTACATCCGCTTGCAATTTTGCTCTCCAATCCCAATAGTTAAATCAATGAGTCATTATAAAATTAATGCCGAAACACCGGCATAAATTTTTCCCGACGATTAATGTTTGGCATCCATCCTAAAAACCCTTACAATGAAATTGAACGTGAAAGCTTAACCGATAGTTTTTATTAATTTTCAAAAAGTTATATCAATCCCGTGAAAAATCGACTCAAACCATTACTGCTGATGGGCATAGGTTTGGTGTTTGTGGCAAGCACCACACACGCCAAAAACACCCACCTGCCAGCTAAAAAACACACGCCTGCCCCCACCCAAAAAGAGCGTTCCAGCACTCTTAAAGTCTCGGCTAAAAAAATAAAATCAGAAAATAAACAAACGGTTAAGACAAAAAATAGCCATCTCTTAGGCACGCTGCACAAAACCGCCAAGACCCATCCGGCAACACAATCCAAACACGTTATTGCCGCAGCCCAAAAAAACCACTCTTCGGCAAAGACTGCCGCTCTCATCAGGAAACACACTGTAATCAAAAGGACGACTCACCGTTTTATCACCGCCAAACGGGCTGAACCCATCCCCGATATTGACAGTAACATCGAAAGCGATATTGCTTCCGCTAACGAAGACAGCAACCTTATCCATTCATTAGTCACCACCAGCCAAGCTGACGAACAAGCCATCAGTGCCATTGAAATGCCGGTAGAAATACCCACCGGACAAGAATATTTCAACCAACTGACCAGTAGCCACGGCATGGTGCAAACATCATTATATAGGGCTGGACAAGATGCGGGCCTGTCAGAAGACCTGCTCAACCAACTGACTGGCATTTTTGCTTGGGATATAGATTTTGCCAACAACCTCGGCTACGGCGACTTGTTCACCGTCGTCTCTGGCATCAACTCAAGCGGACATGAAGAAATACTCTCCGCCGAATTTGTCAATCGGGGCAGGATATTGACCGCCATACGCTATCAAGATGCCGATGGCAACATCAATTATTATTCGCCCGAAGGCAAAACCATGCGTAAATCTTTTTTAAGTACGCCGGTAGCCTACGACCATATCAGCTCGCATTTTGATGCCCACCGCAAACACCCCATACTTAACCGCATCCGCGCCCATAAAGGGGTCGATTACGCAGCCCGCACCGGCACACCGGTAAAAGCCGCTGGTGATGGGCTAATAAGCTTTTTGGGCAACAAAGGTGGTTACGGGCAAGTGCTTATCCTTAAGCACGGTGAACATTACGAAACCCTTTATGCCCACCTATCCCAGTTTAAGCAAGACTTGTTGGAAGGCGACAACGTCAGGCAAGGCGAAATTATCGGCTATGTCGGACAAACAGGCCTTGCCACCGGGCCGCATCTGCATTACGAATTCCGCATCGATGGCGTGCACAGCAACCCTGAAAAAGTCACCCAAGACAACTCCAGCACCATCAACAGGCAACTTTTGGCAGATTTTAAAAGCAAGGCGCAACCCTTGTTAGCCCAGCTTTACCAAACTAAATCGCGCAGTATGCTGGCAAAAAATCTCGATAAAACCAACTGACCGCTATGCCTGACCTGTACATAGGGCTGATGTCAGGCACCAGCTTGGATGGTATTGACGCTGCCCTAGTAGCTATTGAAAACCAACAAATAACCCCTATTGACTTCGCCTACCTGCCTTTTGCGGCACTACTCAAGCAACGCATCCACCGGCTTAGTCAAGCCAACACGCCCGTCACACTTAGCGAATACGGGGCGCTCGACACTGAGTTAGGCTATTGCTTTGCCGATGCCGTCAAACAATTGCTGGGCAAATCGCAAACGCGCGCAAGTGCCATCACCGCCATAGGCAGCCACGGGCAAACGGTTTACCACGCGCCCGCGCCGCCCCTGCCGTTCACGCTACAAATTGGCGACCCCAACATCATAGCCGAACAAACCGGCATCACCACCGTTGCCGATTTCAGGCGGCGCGACATGGCGGCAGGCGGTCAAGGTGCGCCGCTAGTACCTGCCTTCCACCAAGCCGTGTTCCGCCACCCGAGCGAACACCGCTGCATCGTCAATATTGGCGGTATCGCCAACATCACCGTGCTACCGCCTGGGACAACACCCGCCGTGATAGGTTTCGACACCGGCCCAGGCAACATCTTAATGGATCAGTGGATACATGCGCAACGCGGCCTAGGCTACGACGCAAACGGCGACTGGGGCAAATCGGGGCAACTTTGCCAACCCTTGCTGGCGGCATTGCTTGCCGACCCCTATTTCCAGCTAGCCCCGCCCAAAAGCACCGGCAAAGAATATTTTTCCTTAGCCTGGCTACAACAACACTTGCCCCACCATACCGACAACAGTGCCGACATACAAGCCACTTTATGCGCGTTGATGGCACAAACCATCAGCCAAGCCATTAAGCAACACGCCCCGCAAACCGAACGCATCCTAGTTTGCGGCGGCGGAATCCATAACAACCACTTGCTAAATTTGCTGGCACAACAGCTCACTTGCCCGATAGCCTCCACGCTCGGCTACGGCCTGCACCCCGACCACGTCGAAGCCATCGCTTTCGCTTGGCTGGCCCAACAAACCTTAACATGCAAAACCGGCAACTTGCCCGAAGCGACCGGCGCCCATAAGCCAGTGGTGTTAGGCGGCATTTATCAGGCCAACCCGATACTATAAAGTGCCTTACCCATCACAACCAGAAACGACCCGCACCCGATAATGAGCCTGCCCGATAAAACCGCAGAAGGCATTATCCAATACGCCTTGTTCGGCTAATTCGGATAGGGTCAAATACGGGGTCAGCTTGGCGGCCTTAATTAACAGTAATTCTTGCGCGGCCAGTTCGCCCGCCAACCAAGCAGCCAAACTGTCTGAGGTGATGTCCCACGTTGCGGCAATGCCCGCCCTGTCCAATTCCCGCACATCGGGCGACCAGACTACCGGCTGGCCTTGCCCCAGTGCCGCCTTAATGGCAGCCACTGAGCCAGCCGAATGCCAGGCGGGTTTTAGTCCGGTTATCAGCAAAGCCATTTGTTGCATAGCCAGTAAAGCCATGCAATGGGCGGTGCGGTCATCAAAGCCCCAATGCTGTTGGGCCAGCCGCACCTGGTCGGCAAACGCCCCGCCGCCGGGCACCACCACCACATCAGTATCCTGATAGTCTTGGTCAAGCCGCTCAAGCCAATCAGTCAGCAGGGTGCTGTAGGTAAGGCTGCCACCCAGCTTAATGACTTGAATGGCGGTCATGGCATTGAGTATTGTTTTAACAATGCCAGCAGGGCGGCGGCCTTATCGAAACATTCTTGATATTCTTCATCAGCCACCGAATCGTGCACTATGCCGCCACCCGCCCAAAAGCGGATGCTGCCGTGCGAATGCACTAGGGTGCGTATGGCAATATTGGTGTCCATGTTGCCATCACAGCTGATATAACCGATAGCACCACAATAGAGGCCGCGCCGGTGGGGTTCAAGTTCTTCAATAATCTGCATGGCGCGGATTTTAGGGGCACCGGTAATAGAACCGCCCGGAAAACAGCTTTTTAACAAATCCACGGCTTGTTGCTCACTTGCCAGTGTACCGGTGACGGTGCTGACCAGATGATGCACGGTGGCGTAGCTTTCTATGGCGAACAAGCTGGGCACATGCACCGAGCCTTTACGGCAGGTTTTGCCTAGATCATTACGCAGCAAATCAACAATCATCAGATTTTCGGCGCGGTCTTTGGGACTGTGTTGCAATTGCTCCCGTTGTTGCTGGTCTGCCGCCAAGTCGGGCTTGCGTGGTCGGGTGCCTTTAATGGGCTTGGTTTCCACCTGACCATCAAGCAGTTGTAAAAACCGTTCTGGCGAGGAACTAAGCACTTGCACATCGGGCAGGTTGAGGTAAGCGGCAAACGGTGCGGCGTTAAGTTGGCGCAAACGCTGGTAGGCTTGCCACGGATCACCTTGGCAAGGGGCGGCAAAACGTTGGGTCAGATTGACTTGATAGCAATCGCCTTCTTTTAAATAGTGTTGGATACGCTCAAAGGCTTGGTTATAAGCGGTCTGGTCCATATTGGCGGTGATGGGGCCGGTCACTTGAAAGGCGGGGCTGGTGGAATCGCTTGGGGGCTGGCTGAACAAAGCACTCAGGCGTTGGCATTTTTGCCCATCACAAAAGCCAGTGAGGTAGCTTTGTTGTTGCTGGTGGTCCACCACTAGAGCCCAGTCATAAATGCCCACTGCCATATCCGGTATTTGCTCTTCATCGTTGGCAATTGTAGGCAATTTTTCAATGCGCCGCGCCAAATCATAGGCAAAATAACCAATCGCCCCACCCCGAAACGGCAGTGGCAAGCCTGTTTCTTGTGGCCCTGGAACGGGCAGACCATCCAATTGCTGCTGCAATAGCTGGAAGGGGTCTTCCTGTTCGTTACGGCTTATGCCCGCTTGGCATATTTCGGTGCTTTCCGCCCATGTCAATAGCGTACAAATTGGGTCGGCGGCGATTATGTCGTAGCGGCCTTGCTGGGTGTTGGGGTGACCGCTGTCCAAAAAAACCGCCCATGTTTGTTGGGCAATCCGGTCAAACAGTGCGGCACTGTCGGGAAAATAGGGCAACGCTACGGTAAAGTGTTTGGCTAACGGCATGAAAAGGCGTTCGGATGGTTAGGCTAGGGTGTTAGGCGAGTGGTTGGGCGTGTTGGAGCGGGGCCACTGCCAATACTTTAGGAGATTGTCGGGTTACGTTGCACTTTTATGCCCCAGAGGGTAAACCTGACCTACAATGCTATGGGTATCGGGTGGCGTACGCCAGACAGGCTAAAGTGTGATTGTATCACTTACCATAGGTTTGCGGTTTGCTTGGCGGGTGTTTTGCTGCGGAGGTTGTCGGGTTACGTTGCACTTTTATGCCCCAGAGAGTAAATGCGACCTACAAACTGTTGCGCCCTACCGATTGCTTATGCCCGATATAACCCCAATGCCTCGCTGGTCGGTTAATCAAAGCAAAACATAATCAGTCGCCGCACCATCCACATCTTGCAAACCTGCCTGCCCGCCTACGCCCAATTGGCTGGCGCGCCGGATAATTTCGGCAAGCCCCGGCACTAGCGGGTAATGCGCCAATTGCGCCAACGCCACCCAAGCCGATTCGGCAACATCGGTGGCGGCAATCAGGTCAAGGTGGTTGGCATCGGCGGGGCGGGCCAGAAAGTCGATGATGACATAATGGAAGCCTTCGCTGCGTCGCTCCACTACCGCAATAATGCCCGCCAGCTCCACTGCCAGCCCCGTTTCTTCCCTGACTTCCCGGCGGCACGCTTCCGCCAAACTTTCGTTGGCTTCTTGTTTGCCGCCGGGTATAGACCACCAGCCCGCTGCAGGTGGCTGTCCGCGCTTGATCAACAAGACTTTGCCTTGCAGGTCAAAAACGACGGCAGCCACGCCAATGGCGGGGTTGGGGGGCGGGTTGTGGTTGGTGTCCAGCATATCAGTCTGCCAATTCAATAAAACCATGCAGCCCGCGTTTGGATTTTACCGCCAGCCAGTCTTTTAAAAACTTAAGCTCTTCGGTTTCTTCAAGGCCATCCAAGCTTTTACGTTTTTTCAATAAGCGGAATGCTGCTTGTAAAACATTATAGCGTTCGCCGATGATGCCCGCCCGTCTGAGACCGACGCTGTTCAAGCGGTAATGTTTGGCGGGGCGGCCACCAATCAGCATGAACGGAATGACATCCATGTTAAGGCCAGTGGTGCCTTGCACAATGGCAAATGAGCCGATACGGCAAAATTGGTGGGCCACCACCGCGCCGCCCATAAACACTTTGTCGCCCACTTCCACATGACCGCCAATGGCAACGTTGTTGGCGAAGATGGTTTGGTTGCCTACACTGCAATCATGGGCGACGTGGCTGTTGTTCATAAAAAAACAACCCGAACCAATACGGGTTTCGCCGTGTTCTTTAGAGGCGCGGTGTGCGGTGAAGCCTTCCCGAAAAACGTTGTTGTCGCCAATACGCAACCAAGATGGGGTTTCTGGCTTAAAGCCGACATCTTGCGGCAGACCGCCCAATACCGCATGGGGGTGCAGGATGTTGCCGTTGCCCATAATAACGTGGCTATGGACAACAGCATGGGCGCCGACTTGGCAATGGTCGCCCAGTATCGCACCGGATTCTAGCACGGCAAACGGCCCGATAGTGATATGCTCGCCCAGAGTCACGTCGGGGGCGATATAAGCGGTGGGGTGAATGAGTGGAGTCATGATTAGCCTCGTGGGTGAAATTGTGAGTGTAAGTCTTTTAGGCGTTGGCGGGCAATGTGGGTGTAAATTTGGGTGCTGGACAGGTCGGCATGGCCCAACAGCAATTGTACTACGCGCAAGTCCGCACCGTGGTTGAGCAGGTGGGTGGCGAAGGCGTGCCGTAAGGTATGCGGCGACAGGTTTTTAGTAATACCGGCCTTTTTGGCGTAGCGTTTGATGATATGCCAAAATGCTTGGCGGGTCATGGCGCCACCTCGGCGAGTGACAAACAAGTAATCGCTTTGCCGTTCGCCCAAGATAATGCCACGGGCTTGGCTGAGGTAGCGTTCTAGCCACGCGATGGCTTCTTCGCCCACCGGCACCAAACGTTCTTTATTGCCTTTGCCGATGATTCTGACTAAGCCTTGGCGGACACTGACTTGGGAAAATTGCAGATTGACCAGTTCTGACACGCGCAATCCGGTGGCATAGAGCATTTCTAGCATGGTTTTGTCGCGGATACCCAAATGATGGGATTGTTCCGGCGCATCCAGCAATAAGTCCACGTCTTGTTCTGACAGTGATATGGGCAGGGGCTTGCCTAGTTTTGGCGATTCTATCAGGGCAGTGGGATCAATCTTGATAATATTTTCGCGGATTAGGTAGCCATAAAAACTACGCAAGCAAGACAATAGGCGGGCGGAAGAGCGGCTGCTGATGCCCATTTTGCCACGGCTGCCCAGAAATTCGACCAGAGTGGCATAATCGGTTTCGGGTAGGGAGCGGTTATTGAGCCACTGGGCAAAAATCCTGAGGTCGCTGCCATAGGCGGACAAGGTGTTTTGGCTTAGACCCTGTTCCATCCATACCGCATCAAGGAATTGGTCGATCAGGTCGGTGGCGGCGCTCATGCTTTAGTGCTTATAGTTAGATTAAAGCTGGCTTCATAAGCCAATAGGCGGGTTTTTATGGCCAATAAGCCACCCCGTGTTTGTCCGCAATTGAATTTTATAATTGTAGTCTTTTTTCCAGCCATGCAACAAAATCCATACGTTCATGTAACACGGCGAAAATTTGTGGCTTTTGTTCGTTCTGGTGGATAAAAAAGATATAGTGATGCTCGCACCTACTTACCCTAATCTCAGGGTAAAGTTTGGAAAAACCTCGTACTGCGGCAGTCATACAGCCTATTTCATCCAACTTTTTTTCGAGCAATCCGGCATAGAGCAAGGCTTGCTTTTCGCCCCATTTTTCCAAGGTGTAGCTAGTGATGTCGATAACGTCTTGTTCTGCCGAAGGGGTAATATGATAAGACTGCATTTATAGCTTTTCTTGCATTTTTTTTATTGTCGCTTCGGCTATTTGCATAACTGACTTGCCAACGTATTTGCCTTGTTTTGCTTCTTCTAGTCTTGGTGCCAAGAAAGCCTCAAGTTGCCGCAAGGCTTTATCATCTTCCTGTACTAAATCTTCCTGTGCTGATGTTTCGGAAAAGACGCGGCTTAGCACATAGTCTTTCATGGTCTGCCCGTTTAAAGCGGCGACAACTTTAAGCCTTTTGTGTTGTTCTTGAGTAATGTCGAGAGATAAGCGCATAACAGCCAACTCCTGTAATTTAATAGATCAGCAAATCCTACCTGAAAAGTCACATTTGAACAAATGTTGAAATTGTACCGCATCAAGGAATTGGTCAATCAGGTCGGTGGCGGCGCTCATGCTTTGGTGCTTATAGTTAGATTAAAACTGGCTTCATAAGCCAGTAGGCGGGTTTTTATGGCCATTAAGCCACCGGTTGTTTGTCCACAATAGCCGCCTAAGCCGTTGGCGGCAATAACGCGATGGCAGGGGATAAACAACGGGTAAGGATTGTCCCGGCAAGCATTGCCAACCGGGCGGGCGGCAGAACCTATCTGGCTGGCTAAGGCGGCGTAACTGAGGGTTTCGCCAAGGGCGGTGGCGCTGAGTTGCTGCCAGACTTTGCGCCGGTAGCTGCTGCCTTGTTCCAGTAGCGTGATGGTAACGCTGGTGTGTGGGTTTTGCCAATAAGCTGACAACAATTGTTGCAGCGGATGGCTGGCAGTTGGGGCTAATGCCGCGCTTGCATCGGTTGGCGTGACAAGCCAATCAGCACGGGTGATGACATTGCCGCATACAGAGGCCCGCAAGTCGCCAGCGGGGGTGTTGAGTATGACCAACCGTTCAGGGTCGGTGCAGTCTGCAATCCATTTGATAACAAAAGGCATAGTGGGTAGCTAAGCCGCTACGGGCTGATACAAATGTTGCTGGAATTCCACAAACAAAGCACTAATGTCAGCAACAGCACCCAGCACTTGTTTGGCATCTTCTAAAGAATGGTATTTAATCGCCAGTAAGGTCGCCAATTTCGCTTGCTCCAGTTCTTCAACCCCGGTTTCTATATATTTGCCTAACACAAAGCCAATAAACTCTTTTTGTTGGGCATTGAGCAACGCAAATATATTGGCTTGGGCAGCCGCCACCCGCGCTTCGCGGGTGATAGGTTTAATGTTGCTGTCAAACACATATTCCAAGACATCAAACAGGTCGCTATTCTCAGCGGCAATCAGTTGTTGCAAGGTGGATAGCTCTGGTTTGCCGTAGCCCGCATCGGCTAATTTTTCCAGCAAGGTCTTGCGGGTCATCGGGTGCGACCACAGCGCCCTTAATTCGGCTTCGCTTTTGAACAGGCTGGGCAATTCACCAAACAAATTATTTAAGAACTCTTCTGCTGAAATAGGCTTGCCATCGGCACTCCAAAAAGACGTGGACAGCATGTGCTGAATTTCACGCGCTTTGCCATCTTTGAGCATAACCTTGATTTTTTGTCGTTTCTTACACGAACAGGGCTGTTCACCACACTGACCACAGAGTGCGGGTGGTTCTATTGCGCAGCGACACGGATTCTGGCCGCAATCAACACAGGGCGTTGGCTCACCAATAGTTTTAGCTGGACATTCGCACACGGTTTGCCCACAAACCTCACAAGGCAGTGCCTCGCCATCCCACTCCGGATCGGCAAAATGATGATAGGCATTGACAAAATCGTAAAGCGTGAAAAACTCCTTGCCGTCAAACAAGCGCGTGCCACGACCGACTATTTGCTTAAACTCTATCATTGAATTGATCGGGCGCATCAACACGATATTACGGATATTCCTGGCATCCACACCGGTGGACAGTTTTTGTGAGGTGGTTAACAGGGTCGGGATTGTTTTCTCATTATCCTGAAAATCACGAAGAAACTGCTCGCCTATTGCACCATCATTAGCAGTGACCCGAACACAATAATTAGGATGGCTTGATTTTTTATACTGATTGACCAAATCCCGGACAGCGGCGGCATGTTCTTGGCTGGCACAGAAGATAATCGCCTTTTCTGCTTGATTGGCCTCATCCATAAAAACCTGCACCCGCTTCGCCTCGCGCTCCTTAATTTCAATGATTTTATTAAAATCCGGCTCGGTATAAAGCTTGCCTTCCTCTATTTCCCCTTCAATCAACGTGTCATCACGGGTGTAAATATACTCATCCAGCGTGGTATGGATGCGTTTTACCTTAAAAGGTGTCAGAAAACCATCGTTAATGCCTTGTTTAAGCGAATAGCTATAGACCGGTTCGCCAAAATATTGATAGGTGTCAGTATAGTGGACCCCAAATTCAGGACTATGATACTCCCCATATTTCAGACCACAAGTTAAGATAGAAAAGTTGGTAAACGATAGGGGAAAATAGATATGGCAGTAGTGCGAAAACAGCATGGAGAGGAGTTTAAAAAGAAAGTTGCCCTCGAAGCAATCCGTCAGCAAAAGACAATTAACCAGATTACAGCGGAATTTGGTATTCACTCGACGCAAGTTAATAACTGGAAGAAACAGGCGATGGATGCCATAAGCCAAGCCTTTATGAGTGAAAATAAGCTCAAGCAGCAAGATCGCCAGCCTGAAATTGACGAATTACATCGGCAATTGGGTCAAGTTATTGCTGAGCGGGACTGGCTTAAAAAAAAGTCCGCGAACGAGCATTAGATATTATAAAACAACAGATTACTGATAAGGATAGTCAGTTTGGCATCCGACAACAATGTGATTTATTGGGGGTGAACCGTTCAGGCTTGTACTATAAACCAACACCTGAAAGCGCGGAAAATCTGTTGTATATGAGATTATTGGACGAACAATATACAGAGGATCCGACATATGGAGTAGAGCGTATGACGGCCCACTTGCGGCGCTTAGGGCATTCAGTCAATCAGAAACGGGTGCGGCGATTGTTGCGAGTTATGTGTTTGGATGCGATTTACCAGAAGCCCGATACGAGTAAAGCGAATCCAGAAAACAAGGTGTTTCCTTATCTGTTACATGGTGTAACCGCTATGCATAACGACCATATCTGGAGTACGGATATCACGTATATTCGATTGAATAAAGGCTTTGTCTATCTGATGGCGGTCATAGACTGGTATAGCCGTTACGTATTAGATTGGTCATTAAGTACCACATTAGAGGCTGATTTTTGCATTGAAACAGTTGGCGGTTTGCTAGAACGAAAGCAGTGCATGATTTTTAATACAGACCAGGGGGCGCAATTTACAACACCGCGTTTCACCAGCCCCTTGCTGGAGAAAGGTATTCAGGTGAGTATGGATGGTCGTGGGCGAGCATAGGACAATATTTTTATTGGACGGCTATGGCGTACCGTGAAATACGAATATGTCTATTTGCACGAAATGCGTACAGTACACGAAGCAAGAAAGGGTTTGGGGGTGTTTTTTGAGCGATATAACCATCGGAGAATACACGAATCCCTTGGGTATCGCACACCGGCTGAGGTATATTTGGGGGCGTAATTTTGGCGGCGCGCGGCAGCTTAATTCTTTGTGGAGCTACGCTC